>JBJOJF010000082.1:0-10915 GCA_046046735.1 Pseudomonadota bacterium | reverse complement strand
GAATAGGCCGGTACGAGGAGCACATCGTCAAAAGTGAGTGCTTTTTGAATGAGTCGCATGCAAAACCCCTAGTCGCAAAAACCGATTATAGCCTCCTAGCCTTTCTTTTAGCTGCGGCAGCCTGGAATTTTGCGTCCTGGTTCTGATTTGCTTTCTTACGGCGAACCACCTTTGGGTCCACCAATAAGGGGGAGTAAAGCTCTAAACGATCCCCTGGATAAAGAGGGCTATCCCACTCCTTGCGCTTACCGAAGACGCCAAAACAGCCCTTTCTGGCCAATGCTGGATCGTCTGGACCCTTGGCTATTCCCGCCTTTACCAGAGCTAAACCAACCGTAGCTAGTTCATCTGGACTCAATTTGAGGGTAAAGGGGCTAACTTTGGACTCCCCCTGCCGGGCATCGCAGATCAAAACCTCGAACGACTTAGTGGCCATAGAGGTCTTCAGCTCGCTTGACGAAGCAATCCACGAAGGTGCCCGCAATGTGACCAAAAACAGGCCCGATGATCTTATCGAGAATGACGCTCTTAAACTCCCAGTGGAGCTTAAATTCAACTTTGCAGGCGTCTTCCTTTAAGGGAATAAAGTTCCATTGCCCCGAAAAATGCTTAAAAGGGCCATCTACAAAGACCATATCAATGGTTTCAGGGCGGTGGTTGATGTTGCGAGTATGAAAGTACTGCGTAATACCCTTAAATTGGATATTGATTTTGGCGTCCAGAACCGTGTCACTTTGCTCAAATATTTCTACTCCGCCACACCAAGGCAGGAACTCTGGGTAGCGAGCAACGTCTGTTACTAAGCCATACATGCGGTCGGCTGATTGGCCAATTAAAACGGTCTTGTAGACGTCTGCCATAATCGATCTTGAGAAGCTAAATAAATATGAGTATCGTCGATAATAAAAAAGCCTTCTTCGATTATTTTATCGAGGAACGGTTTGAAGCAGGGCTTGTTTTGGAGGGCTGGGAAGTTAAAGCCATCCGCGCAGGTCGCGTGCACATCAAAGAAGCGTATGTCGTCATCCGTAAGGCGGAGCTATTCCTTATTGGTTGCCACATCACCCCCCTGCTCTCAGCCTCAACGCATATCGTTCCGGATAGCACTCGCACTCGTAAGTTACTCCTCAACGCCATTGAGATACGCAAGCTCATTGGCAAGGTGGAACAAAAGGGCTACACCTTAGTTCCCTTAAATTTACATTTCTCTAAGGGCAATGTGAAGTGTGAGATTGGCCTCGCAAGAGGTAAAAAGCAACATGACAAGCGCGCTGCGACCAAAGAGCGCGAATGGGAAGTTCAAAAAGGTCGCATTGCCAGGGGCGATCTCAACGCCTAATCTGCTTGGGGTGTAGACTCTCAACAGCTGAATGCACTAATTTAGTGCATTAAGGCACCAAGCTGCCTCATACTTCCTGCGAATAACACCCCCAAAGGCATTAGTTTGTAACTATGAAATTGCCTTTTGATGAAATGCTCGACGCCAGCGGAAAAGCGCGTCCCCATTACCAAGTTTTCCATAACTGGCTCAAGCAGCAAAGCGATACCCTCATGGGGTTAAAGCGCGCTGAAGCTGACCTCATTTTTAGACGGGTTGGCATCACCTTTGCGGTATACGGTGATGACTTGGGCTCAGAGCGAACTATCCCCTTTGATCAGGTCCCTAGAATTTTTACTGCCAAGGAGTGGGAGCAACTAGAAGCAGGACTGCGTCAAAGAGTGAAGGCACTGAACCGCTTTATCTACGACGTCTATCACGAAGAAGAAATTATTAAGGCTGGAATCATTCCTGCCGAACAAATCTATAACAATGCCCAATATCGTCCCGAGATGCGCAACGTCAATGTGCCACGAGACATCTACGCGCAAATTGCTGGCATTGATATTGTGCGTGCAGGTGAAGGCGAGTTTTATGTATTAGAAGATAACTTACGCGTTCCCTCCGGCGTATCTTATATGGTGGAAGACCGCAAGATGATGATGCGCCTCTTCCCTGATCTTTTCCAAAAATACCGAGTCGCACCTGTTGAGCACTATCCCGATTTTCTATTGGAGTGCTTGAAGTCAGTAAAACCGGATGATGTTAAAAAACCCAATGTGGTTGTACTCACTCCCGGAATGTATAACTCGGCTTATTTTGAACATAGCTACCTTGCGCAACAGATGGGTGTTGAGTTAGTCGAAGGTAAAGACCTATTTGTAAAAAATGAGCAGGTCTTTATGCGAACCACCCAAGGACCAGAACGAGTTGATGTGATTTATCGCCGTGTGGATGATGACTTCTTGGATCCACTAGCATTTCGCTCTGACTCAACCCTCGGTGTTGCAGGTCTACTCTCAGCACATCGCGCGGGGAACGTCACCTTAGCCAATGCAATTGGTACTGGTATTGCTGATGACAAATCGATTTACCCTTATGTACCCGACATGATCGAGTTCTATTTGGGCGAGAAACCTATTCTGAATAACGTACCAACATTCCAATGTCGCAAACCAGATGATCTGGCCTATACCTTGGCCAATCTCGACAAGTTAGTTGTCAAATTAACGCACGGCGCTGGCGGATACGGCATGCTAGTAGGCCCAGCCTCCACCAAAGCGGAGATAGAAGAATTCAGGGGGCATCTAATTGCCAACCCAGATAAATATATTGCCCAGCCAACATTAGCCCTATCAACATGCCCTACATTTGTAGAGTCTGGAGTAGCCCCGCGTCACATTGATTTACGGCCATTTGTACTCTCAGGAAAAACCATCAAGATGGTTCCAGGCGGGCTCACTCGGGTGGCTCTCAAAGAAGGTTCTTTAGTGGTGAACTCCTCTCAGGGTGGCGGCACAAAAGATACCTGGGTATTGGAAGAGTAAAGGGATAAGAATATGTTGAGTCGTACCGCCGATTGCCTTTACTGGATGGCCCGTTACACAGAGCGTGCAGAAAACACTGCCCGCATGTTGGATGTGAATCATCAGACCTCGCTGCTTCCTCAGCCAGCAGAATTTTTAGAGCAGAGTTGGAAGAAGCTACTCACGATCTCAAAGCTAGAAGATGCTTTCTTAACTCAGTACAAAGTCATCAATCGTGAAAATGTATTGGATTTCATGATCTATGAAACAAGCAATCCCTCAAGTATCGTGTCTTGCTTATTCGCAGCCAGAGAAAACGCTCGTGTCATTCGGGGAAAAATTACTTCCGAAGTTTGGGAAACCCAAAACACTACTTGGTTAGAGCTTCAACGCATTCTGGAAGCTAGAAACCAGGCAGATCCAAGCAGATTACTAGAATGGGTTAAACATCGCTGCCATTTATTTAGAGGGGTGATGCATGGCACTATGCTAAAAAATGAAGCGTTTTACTTTATGAATGTAGGAACACTTCTAGAGCGTGCCGATAACACTGCTCGTATTCTAGAGACGAAGTATGAGGATCCTGCAGCGCTGAAAGTATTGCGCACTACTGGGAAATCGGATGCAGAAGGCGCTGATGGCGATTTCTTTGATTTTTATCACTGGGCCGCCCTACTTCGCTCTGTCTCTGCTTTTGAAATCTATCGCCAGATTTATTCCGATCAAGTAACGCCCAAACAAGTAGCTCAACTCTTGATCTTTAATAAACAAATGCCACGCTCACTCATTTGCTGCGTCAATGAACTTATTCCATTGGTAGCTGAGGTAAAGAATCAACAATCCAAAGAAATTGAGCGCCTCCTTGGAAAGCTAAAAGCTAGCCTTGATTATTCCGATATCGATGAAGTCTTTTCACAAGGGCTAGAGGAATTTATTGAAGAATTCTTAGAGCGTATCAACCACATTGCCGATGAATTTAGCAATGCCTACCTCATTCCATTAGCAGTAGCCTAAAGATCGCCATGCACCTGAAGATACGTCACCGTACAGAGTACCGCTATGAAACACCGGTACGCTATTCCATTCAAGAATTGCGCCTCACACCTCCCAGCGTTGCTGGTCAAACTATTGATAAGTGGAAAATCAGCACCCCAATTAAGGCCAGCAACTCGATAGATGTTTTTGGGAATGCCTGTAGCGTCTTTGTTCAGGAGAGCTCGTATACCTCCATGATGATTGAGGCTGAAGGCGAAGTTCATACGCAAGATGCTTTTGAGTTCATTGATGAGCCTAAGGCAGTGTCACCCTATCACCTGCTTCAGCAAACGCATCTCACGGAACCCACCCCGGAAATGCTCACTTTCTTTTCAGCATCCCTTCCCAAGAAAAACTCCATTGACGAAGTACTCAAATTAGCCGCAGCAGTTCAGGGGGCCATCCTCTACTTTCCAGGGCAAACCAATTTCGCTACGACAGCAGCGCAGTCATTTGCAATGAAATCTGGTGTTTGTCAGGATCATGCGCACATCATGCTAGGTCTTTGCCGAGCCTCCGGAATTCCGGCACGTTATGTCAGTGGCTATTTCTTTGCTGAGGAGTCGCCAAACCTTGCCAGTCATGCTTGGATTGATTTTTGCGTTGATATTGAGCAAGGTATTTGGGTTAGCGTGGACATTACTCATGCTTGCCTCATAGATGCCCGCCACATCCGCCTGGCTATCGGCAGAGACTACTACTCCGCCGCACCAGTTAAAGGAGTTCGCTCTGGCGGTGGCGGCGAAGAATTGAGTGCCAGCATCTCGATTTCTCAAGTTAAATGAAGTTCACCCCCGGCCAAGCCAAGTAAGAGATAATTTCAAGAAATAAATAAAGGGGTTGCAGGATGACGTATTGCGTTGGGCTTTGCCTAAAGGATGGCTTGGTATTTTTATCTGACACCCGCACGAATGCGGGCGTTGATCAAATTGGCACCTTCCGAAAGATGTCTTTATTTCAAAAAGATAAAGACCGCTTTTTTACTTTAATGAGCGCTGGAAATCTCGCCATTACCCAGGCCGTCAAAGAAATTCTGCTTCAAGGTCAGTTACTCAACGGAAAAAACCTTTGGAATGTTGATAATTCTCATGATGCCGCAGTAGTAGTCGGGGATGCAATCAAACAGGTCTACGATCGCGACCATAAAGCACTAGAAAAAGCTGGGATCGACTTCAATTGCAATCTCATCTTTGGCGGTCAAGTGAAGGGTGAGCGCCCAAGACTCTTTAATATTTATTCTGCAGGCAACTTTATTGAAGCCACTCCAGAAACCTGCTATTTCCAGATTGGCGAATCCAAGTATGGCAAGCCTATTCTCGATAGAGTAATTACCTTTGATACACCACTAAACTTGGCAACCAAGTGCGCGCTGATCTCGATGGATTCGACTCTCAACAGTAATATCTCAGTGGGTCTCCCTCTAGATCTATTGGTATACGAGAAAAACTCCTTGCAAGCCAGCAAATTGGTGACGATGGATGAGTCCAATCCCTATTTCCAGATGATTCATCAGTTATGGGGAGAGAAATTGCGCTCAGCATTTAACTCAATTGCTGAGCCAAGCTGGTCTGGAGCTACGCCCTCACGTTCGATTGCATCGCCTGCGAAAAAAATGGGTGCAGTGCCGATTCATCATGCCAAGAAGAGTGCTCCCATTAAGGCCGTAGCTAAAACTGCAAGCAAACCAATCAAGAGTTCCACTCCGAAGAAGAAGGTGGGCGTTGGAACTAAGAAAAGATCTTAGGCGCAAGCACTGACCAAAGAAAAAGGCCTAGATTTTCATCTAGGCCTTTTTGTATATTGCTACCGATTAATTCAAATGGCTTACGCCTCTTTCTTACCCAACATTTCCCATGTCGCTACTACGCTATCAGGGTTAAGGGAGATAGAGGTGATGCCCTTAGCAACCAACCAACGAGCAAAGTCTGGGTGATCTGAAGGTCCTTGACCACAAATACCCACGTATTTATTTTGCTTACGGCATGCGTCGATTGAGCGTGCAATCATGAACTCAACCGCAGGGTCACGTTCATCAAAATCAATCGCCAATAATTCCATGCCGGAGTCACGGTCCAAGCCAAGAGTCAACTGAGTCATATCATTTGAGCCAATCGAGAAGCCATCAAAATGCTCAAGGAACTGATCAGCCAAAATTGCGTTAGATGGGATCTCGCACATCATGATGAGACGCAAGCCTTTTTCACCACGCTTAAGACCGAACTTCGCCATCATGTCAATCACGCGCTCAGCCTGCTTGATCGTTCTCACAAACGGCACCATGATCTCAACGTTATCCAGACCCATGTCTTCACGTACACGTTTCATTGCAGCGCACTCAAGAGCAAAGGCTTCGCCGAAATCTGCAGATACATAACGCGATGCGCCACGGAAGCCCAGCATTGGATTCTCTTCATCAGGCTCGTAACGTGATCCACCAATTAACTTCTTGTACTCATTTGACTTAAAGTCAGACAAACGCACAATCACTGGCTTTGGATAGAAAGCAGCGGCAATAGTTGCTACACCCTCAACCAATTTATCTTCATAGAACTGACGTGGGCTTGCATATCCGCGAGCAACACTCTCAACGGCACGCTTCAGATCAGGGTCAATATTTGGGTACTCTAATACTGCACGTGGGTGAACACCAATGTAGTTATTAATAATGAACTCAAGACGAGCTAAGCCAACACCTGCATTAGGAATCTGACAGAAATCAAATGCCAATTGAGGATTACCAATATTCATGGTGATCTTGACAGGAATCTCTGGCAACACGCCACGAGAAACTTCAGTAACCTCAGTTTCAATCAAGCCATCGTAAATGTGACCTTCATCACCCTCGGCGCAAGATACGGTAACCATCATGCCGTCTTGTAAATGCTCAGTCGCATCACCACAACCTACCACTGCAGGCACACCCAGCTCACGCGCAATGATCGCAGCATGGCAAGTACGGCCACCACGATTCGTAATAATGGCTGAAGCGCGCTTCATTACTGGCTCCCAGTTAGGATCAGTCATGTCGGCAACCAACACATCACCTGGCTGCACACGATCCATCTCACTAGGATCACGAATCACGCGTACAGGACCAGCACCAATCTTTTGTCCAATTGCGCGGCCTTTAGCCAACACCTTGGAACTGCCCTTGAGCTTGTAGCGCATCTCAACCTGGCCAGCAGCTTGACTCTTTACTGTCTCAGGGCGAGCTTGCAGAATATAGATACGGCCATCTTGACCATCTTTACCCCACTCAATATCCATTGGGCGGCCATAGTGCTTCTCAATAATGACTGCATATTTTGCTAATTCAGTAATGTCAGCATCTTCCAATGAAAAACGATTGCGTTTCTCTGGAGACACATCAACTGTCATCACCTTTTCAGCTGAGCCAGCCGGGGCAAATTGCATCTGAATTAATTTAGAGCCGAGTGAGCGACGAATAATCGCTTTCTTGTCTTGCGCCAAAGTAGTTTTAAAGACATAAAACTCATCTGGGTTAACTGCGCCCTGCACCACTGTCTCGCCTAAACCGTAGCTTGATGTAATGAATACGACATCCTCAAAACCAGATTCAGTATCCAAAGTAAACATCACACCGGCCGCGCCCAAATCTGAACGAACCATACGCTGAATACCGGCAGACAAAGCTACCTCAGCATGGGCAAAGCCCTTGTGAACACGATAGGAGATCGCACGGTCGTTATAGAGCGATGCGAATACTTCGCGAATTTTCTTCAAAACGTCATCAATACCCTCAACGTTCAAGAAAGTTTCTTGTTGTCCGGCAAACGAGGCATCAGGCAAGTCTTCTGCGGTAGCAGAAGAGCGCACTGCAAATGAACCTTTGCCTGAGTCGTCTAATTTTTTAAATGCCCCGCGAATCTCTTCGTCTAAGCGAGCCTGAAATGGTGCAGTCTCAATCCAGTTACGAATTTCTTTACCAGCCTCAGCCAATGCACGGACATCATCAATATTGAGATTTTCCAAGCGCTTCTGAATACGCTCAGTCAGGTTGTTGTGCTCCAAGAAATCACGGAATGCCAAAGCGGTTGTTGCAAAACCGGTTGGAACACGCACGCCAGTAGATGACAACTGAGAAATCATTTCGCCTAATGAAGCATTTTTACCGCCGACTGACTCAACGTCAGTCATACGGAGTTGCTCAAAAGGCAAAACATAGGCATTTGCTACATTGCTATTTTGTTGCTGTTGGTTGGACATAAAATACTCTCTAAAGATAAGGAAACTGGTCGAGCGGCCGAATAAAATACGGCATACTTCATTAACTACATATTGTAGTGCTGACCACGACTTTTAGGCCAATCTCATGTCTACCCAATCCCGCATCGTTTTTATCGTTTCTGACGGCACCGGCATCACGGCCGAGAACTTCAGCCAGTCGATTTTGGCGCAATTTGAGGCCACTTTTAAGCATATTCGGGTGCCGTTTGTGGATAGCCTTGAAAAAGCCCATGACGCCGTTTCTAGCATCAATCAAGCAGCCACGAAATACGGGGTCCAGCCTATCGTTTTCACCACTTTAGTGAATCCAGAGCTCAATGCCATAGTTGGCAAAGCAAATGGTCTGATTCTGGATATGTTCCAAACTTTTGTGGCGCCATTAGAGCAGGCCCTGGGGATCAAATCGACCCACGCTATGAATCGCCTGCACCACAATGCTGATACTGAGGCTTATAAAAATCGGATTGAAGCCATTAATTACTCTCTCGCTCATGATGATGGCCAATCCAACCGGAATTTAGCCGAAGCGGATGTCATTCTGGTTGGCATTTCTCGCGTAGGTAAAACTCCAACCAGTCTCTACTTGGCGATGCAATACGGTTTGAAGGCGGCAAACTACCCCCTCATTCCGGAGGATTTTGAGCGCGGCCAACTTCCAAAGGATTTGCTGCCCTATCGCAGCAAGATTTTTGGCCTCATGATTGATGCGGAACGCTTATCCGAAATTCGTAATGAGCGTAGACCAGGCAGTAACTATGCCAAACTGGAAAACTGTCGCTATGAAATTAATGAAGCTACCGCCATGATGAAAAAAGAATCTATTCCTTGGGTAGCCACTACAAGCAAATCTATTGAAGAGATTGCCACGACCGTATTGCAATCCATCAAATCAGATAAAACGATTTTGGGTTAAGACCGGCGTACTCGCACTGTTTCAAAGAGGCAGATTGCCGCCGCAGTAGATACATTTAACGATTCCACTCGAGGATCAATCGGAATCGATACGCCTTTAGCTTGAGCCATCAAATCCTGCGAGACTCCCTGACCTTCACTGCCCATAACCCACGCCACTGGCTGAGTGAGCACTTTAGGCATATCAAAAAGATCCAACTCACCATCGGCTGTCGCTGCCAATAACGGCGCTGTTACTGCACTAAGGACCTGCTGATTTGACCAGCCCTCATAAAGATCCAACAAGCGATGAGCTCCCATCCCAGCACGTAATACTTTGCTAGACCATAGGTGAGCACAGCCAGATAAAGCAATAACCTGATGAAAGCCTGCTGCTGCTGCGGTACGCAAAATCGCACCCACATTACCTGCATCTTGGATACGATCCAAGATAATTACATCACCGGCAATCGTGGCAACAGACTTCTGCGGATTTAAGGCGCTTTGAGGAAGATCTAATAATCCTGCAATTTGCGGAGCATTTACTAAGTCACTCAGCAAATCCCATAAGCCTTTATCGAGCTGATAAACCCGAGTCTCAGGGCAAATTTCTACATGGTCGTATACCGCTTGCGCTATCTCTGGATTTTGCAAACCTAACTCAGAAGTAATCAAGGCTTTAAGTGCTGGCTTTCCTACCCAAGTTTGCACCAGATGGATACCCTCAAGCAAAGCTTGGCCACACGCAAATCGAGCCTTTTGACCCTTGGGGCCCGTGGCTTGCAAAAGACGAATCTCTTTAAAGAGTGCATTGTCTTTTGAACTGATGAATTCTATTTTCATGAGATGGATTATCGACTATGCAGCGCCAAAACATTGCGCACTGGAGAAAAGCTACGGCGATGCTCCTCACAAGCGCCAAACTTTTGAAGTGCGGCAAAGTGGGCTTCAGTGGGGTATCCCATGTGCTGATCAAAGCCATACTGAGGATGCAGTTCATGCAAGGCCATCATTTGGCGATCACGCGTGACCTTAGCCAAAATAGATGCCGCTGAAATTGCAGGTTCTTTTGTATCCCCCTTCACAATTGCTTCAGCAGCAATTGGCAACTCAGGACAACGATTGCCATCGATTAAGGCTTTATCTGGCCAAGCACCTAAATGGGTTGTCAGATCTTCGATGGCGCGGCGCATGGCCAGCATGGTTGCCTGCAGAATGTTGACTTGATCAATTTCAGTCGGACTTGCTTCACCTATTCCCCAGGCCTTAGCCTTTAACTGAATCTGCTCAAAAAGAAATTCCCTTCTTGCAGCAGATAACTTCTTGGAATCTTTTAATCCATCGATAGGATTGTCAGGATCAAGAACAACGGCGCCAGCAACTACTGCGCCAGCCAATGGGCCGCGACCTGCCTCATCTACTCCGCAAACCCAAATGACACTCACGAATGGGCACTCTGTTTGCCAGCCGCAATAGTTTGGGCAACGGCCTGCGCCACCAATAAACCTGTCGGCCTTCGCAAGGTCTCATGCATTTGTGCAAATCGTGCTTTGAGCACTTCCACTTTACGTGGGTTATTAAGCCAATCCAACAATGCACCAGCTAACTTATCTGGAGTGGCATCATCCTGGAGCAATTCAGGAACGACAAACTCTCCACTGAGGATATTTGGCAAACCAACATAAGGTAGATAACCCTGACGTTTCATAATTTGTGCAGTGAGCCAAGGAACCTTGTAAGAAATCACCATTGGTTTTTTCCACAATGCAGCCTGCAGTGTCGCAGTACCACTGGCAATCAACACCACATCAGCAGCCTCTAGAACCACATCAGCCTCACCTTCAATCAAATGAATATTGAGAGCAGGATGATTTTCTAGCAACTGTTTCTTTAATGC
>JBJOJF010000081.1:0-4824 GCA_046046735.1 Pseudomonadota bacterium | reverse complement strand
GTTCGGTAAAAACTTACCCGTTTTGGCAGCTATATACAGCAAGATTGCGCCCGACTCAAAAAGGTGGATAGGCTTGCCATCCGGACCCTGCGGATCATATATGGCCGGAATTTTATTGTTTGGACTGAGTGCTAAGAAATCCGGTTTGAATTGATCGCCTGCGCCAATATCAATTGGATGGGCAATCCAATCCTTACCCAATTTATAGCCGCATTCTTCCATCATGATGTGAATCTTGTGACCATTTGGGGTTGGCCAGCTATACACATCAATGATGTCCTTTTTGGGTTTTAGAGTAGCCATTGGTTTGTGGTCCTTAGGATGTTTGAAGTGATTTCAAGCGTTCGAGTGCGTCAGTCAAAGTTTTATTTTGCTTGGCAAAGCAAAAACGAATGACGCCGGATTCAACAGCTTCTTTGTAAAAAGCAGAAACGGGAATAGCTGCAACACCAATTTCAGTGGTGAGCCAAGTGCAAAACTCCGCTTCATTTAATTTTGCCTGTGGAATTTCAAGGCCTGTGTAGTCAACCGACTGGAAGTAAGTTCCTGGGGTAGGCAGTAATTTAAATTTAGTCTTTTCTAGGCCCGCCTTAAAAAGATCTCGCTTTGATTGATAAAAATTTGGTAATGCCAAATAATGCTCAGGATTCTCTAAGTATTTCGCCAGCCCATATTGCATTGGTGTATTGACAGTGAAAACATTAAATTGATGAACCTTACGAAACTCTTTCATCATTTCAGCTGGAGCAGCAACATAACCAATCTTCCAGCCAGTGACATGATAAGTTTTGCCAAAACTAGAAATTAAGAAACTCCGTGCAGCTAAGATCGGGTGGCTAGAGACGCTCTCATGGGTGTGACCGTCATAAACCATGTGCTCATAGACTTCGTCACTGAGGATGAGTGCGTTTGTATCTTCTACGAGGCTGGCTAATCGATCCAGATCATTTCGTTTCCACACCATTCCAGTTGGATTATGTGGTGTATTAATAATGATCAGGCGAGTTTTGGAGTTAATTGCATTTGACAATGCATCCCAAGGAATCTCATACGAGCTTGCATAACCTTCATCATTGCGGTTCACTAACAAAGAAATGGCAATCGTTTTGCCACCAGCAAGCTCGATAGAGGGTTGGTAACTATCATATGCTGGCTCGAGGATGATGACTTCATCTCCGGGACTAACGCACGACAAAATTGCCGTGAGTATTCCTTGAGTGCCTCCGGCAGTGATGGTGATTTCCGAATCGGCATCGTATAGATGGCCGTATAACTCCAATATTTTTTTAGCAACTCCGTTACGCAATTCAGGAATTCCAACCATGGGAGGATATTGATTGCGATCCTCCAACATAGCCTCATTTACCGCAGAAATTAACTGTCGATCACAAGGGAAGTCTGGAAATCCTTGACCCAAATTGATCGCCTGATGTTTTGCAGCTAGGGCGGACATAACGGTAAATACCGTCGTGCCAACCTTGGGTAGGCGACTGGGGAAATGGGGGCTCGGGATTGTGTTTTGGTCCATGAGGGAGGTTTAAGGCAAATTAGGTAGGTAGTCGCTAGAATGGTAGAAATTCATAATGAAATTGTGCCATGTTGATCGTCCTTTCACCCGCTAAATCGCTTGATTACAAAACCTCCGTCAAGGTTAAGGCTCCCACCTTGCCTGAGTTCGTCTCCGAATCTGCCAAGCTGATTGCCGACCTCAAGAAGCTAGCCCCTCAAGATTTAGCCGATTTAATGGGTTTGTCAGACCAATTAGCCGCTCTGAATGTGGGGCGTTATCGTGACTGGTCCAAAAAGTTCACAGACCAAAACAGCAAGCCCGCCATTTATGCCTTTGATGGCGATGTCTACGATGGTTTTGATGTGAAGTCTCTTAATAGCAAGGCAGTTGATTTTGCCCAAGACCACATTCGCATCCTGTCCGGCCTCTATGGAGCCCTCAAACCTCTTGATCTGATGCAACCCTATCGTTTGGAAATGGGTACTGCCTTAAAAAATGCCAGAGGCAAAGATTTATATGCTTTTTGGGGTGAGCGCGTGACCGATTCCCTAAAGAAGATTTTGGAGAAGCAAAAAAAGCCTGTCCTTCTAAATTTAGCCTCAGAGGAATACTTCAAGGTGCTGCAGCCTAAAAAGCTTGATTGCCCGGTTATTTCCCCGGTTTTCCAGGATGCTAAGGATGGTAAATACAAAATCATTTCCTTTTACGCCAAGAGGGCGAGGGGATTGATGGCGCGATATGTAGTTGAGAATCGAATCACTGATCCAGCAGATCTAAAAGGGTTTAATTTGGATGGCTACAAGTACGCCGCATCCGAGTCGAAGCCCGAAAAACCCGTTTTTAGACGTCCTGAAAGAAAGTAAGATTTTTATGGCCGTTCATCGCACAAAATCTTCACAACGCTCGTCCCCTGATGTGGAGCGTCTAGTTGCCGATGCGATTTCTTTAGCAGCTTCAGGCAGTCAGATTGAGGATCGTTTTTGGGAAGAGCGCTTAAACGTTCGATTAATGCGACTACTGAAGAGTCAAAATCAAAATGTCATCGATGCATCTTTGGATCAAACCTTTCGCATCAACACAGTCGCTTTTGAGGTCTTAGCAGACTCCGCTGAAACGCTTGCAGAGTCACTGGTAATGGAGCATGAGGGACAGAGTTGGGATGTGTTGCTCTTAGCATTGCCAATCGTTGCCCATACACGCTATCAGATTCCGTCTGGCGCCTTGCCTGTTAATGTGATTGAGTCAACTGCTGCAGCATTGCATGGTTCTATAGCTTCTGCAGAAACTAGGCTGGCAATTGTTCCCTGGCTTTACAGCATTGATCAAATGCCGCATTCACATTGTCAAACGCGTTTACTTACTGAAGCTTTAGCTACGGCGGCAATCACCTCCAGTGAAATCAAACTTGAGCTTCGTGAAATGTCTGAGACGATAGAAGTTTTAGCGGATCCAAGATTTATTATTGCCGCAATTGCTGCGCCTTCAGGAACACCGTTGTTTCGTTGGCAGGCAGAGGCGCCTATTCGCCAAGAGCGGGGCGTTAGCTTGATCGGTTGGCAGACAACAATGCATGATCCCATAGCTTCCTTGTTGCCAGGTTGTGAGTTTGAGTTGTTATTGCCTGAAGCATATTTCACAAATTGTCGTTTGGCTGATAAGCACGTTAGACCCCTAAGCATTAGAGCAGCAGTGAACTTTTTAGAAAGTACGCTTGGTGTTCTTCCAGCAGGATTGTCTTGTGTAGTTGGTGCGTTTGGTGAAGAGCAGGCTGATGAATACCGCATTTCGTTTAGTTTGAAGGGTTCGCCTGAAGTGGTTTATGGCGTGATTTGGCCACTCTATGATCGTGAAAGTGTGGCTACGGATGCGCTCAATGATTTATCTGATGACGAAAGCCCCATGAAGAGAATCGCAGATGCGCTTCGTGATGCAGGGGTAGAGGACGTTTTTCGTCATGCAATGTTGTTTGATCCCGAGCTTTGCGATGACTGTGGCGCTCCTTTGTTTCCTGATCGGTCAGGTGAGGCGGTGCATGCAGAAATGCCAGATGATGCTCCAACACAACAACCCTTATTTCATTGATTACTTAACTGAGCTTCCAAAAAAGTAAGAAAGAAAAAAGGCCGAGAAATTCTCGGCCTTTTTACCAATGAAGCAAGCAGAATTAATTCTGCGTAAAGGGCTCAGCACCAGCAAATAAATGTGGAAGTTTTC
Organism: Pseudomonadota bacterium; assembly: GCA_046046735.1. GTDB lineage: Bacteria > Pseudomonadota > Gammaproteobacteria > Burkholderiales > Burkholderiaceae > Polynucleobacter. The sequence continues at coordinate 1,100 of JBJOJF010000081.1, read as the reverse complement.
CAGTTTTCATTTCTGCAGTTTGACAGAAATCCGCTAGACGAGTTCCAGACTTAATGTTGAAAAGCATTGCCTTATTACCCAGCACTACAAGATCATGTCCGGTTGTAGTGTTTTTGTAACGCAAACTACCAGGCAAAGAATTCTCACGCTTTAGATCAAACGTTTTCGATTCCCAAGTTAGGCGAACCGTTTCTGTAGTTCCAGAGGTTTTGAATTGTTTGCTCTCGCTACAAGTCCAAGTAGATACTTCTTCGTTTGCATTGACGTTCGCAGCACCAATGAGGCCTGCTACTGTCAAGCTAGCGATGAGAAGGGATTGCTTCATGTGTGGTGATCCTTAAGAGAGTAAGTGTTTAACGCCTGCTTGCTCTTCAAGCAATTCGTTAAGCGTATGGTTCATGCGTTCACGTGAAAACTCGTCGATCTCTAAACCTTCAACCATTTTGTATTCGCCGTTTTCGCATACAACAGGGTAGCCATAAATTACTTCGGCTGGAATGCCATATTCGCCTTTAGATGGAATACCCATTGTGACCCACTTACCATTTGTGCCGAGAACCCAGTCACGAATATGGTCGATTGCTGCATTCGCTGCGGAGGCTGCTGAAGATAAGCCGCGAGCATCAATAATGGCTGCGCCACGCTTACCTACGGTTGGAATGAATGTGTCTTTATTCCAAGCCGCATCGTTAATGCTGTCTTTTACAGATTTGCCGTCAATCGTTGCAAAGCGATAGTCTGGATACATTGTTGGGCTGTGGTTACCCCAAACAACCAATTTCTCAATATCAGCAACAGGCTTGTTTAGCTTGTTGGCTAATTGTGAAAGAGCGCGATTGTGATCTAAGCGCAACATTGCTGTGAAGTTCTTCGCAGGAATATCTGGAGCAGATTTCATGGCGATATAAGCATTGGTATTTGCTGGATTGCCAACAACCAATACTTTGACAGTCTTCTTAGCAACTGCATTCAAAGCTTTACCTTGAGCTGTAAAGATTTGCGCATTTGCTGAGAGCAAGTCTTTGCGCTCCATACCAGGGCCACGTGGACGTGCGCCCACTAACAAGGCTACATCGATATCTTTGAAAGCAGTCATTGGG
>JBJOJF010000080.1:0-6399 GCA_046046735.1 Pseudomonadota bacterium | reverse complement strand
GTGGTGGTTGGGATAGTACTGGGCGAGCTATCGAAGTAGCTGCTAAAGATGCGGGCTTAGTTGGCTCATTTCAGTTTGAAAACGTTGGTGGCGCTGGTGGTATGGTTGGCTTACCTCGCTTTGTGAATCAGCGTAAAGGCCAGGCAAATGCTTTGATGGTTGGCGGGTCGGTCATGGTTGGTGCTGCGATTACGAATAAGAGCCCAGTCACCATGGCGGATGTAACACCGATCGCCTGCTTGACTGAAGAAGCTGGAATTATTGTGGTGCCTACAGATGGAAAAATTAAAACTTGGAAAGATTTTGAAGAAGCGATCAAAGCCAATCCAAAGGCTGTTTCAGTAGCTGGAGGTAGTGCTGGTGGTACAGACCATCAACTCCTCGGTCTCGTGATTAAGGCCCTTGGTAAAAATCCAAGAGATGCAGCTTACGTTGCTTTCGCTGGCGGTGGCCCAGCAAATGCGGCAATTTTGGGTGGTCAAGTGGTTGCAGGTATTTCTGGTTACTCAGAGTTTGCTGAGCAAATTAAAGCAGGCAAGATGAAGGCGCTCGCCGTCTCCGGATCTAAGCGCATACCTGGTGTGGATGTACCGACCTTAAAAGAGCTTGGTGTGAATGTCACTGCAGCAAATTGGCGCGGCATCTTTGGAGCTCCAGGCATTAATGCGGCTCAAAAAGCAGCCTTGGTTGAATTTGCTACTAAGCTTCATGACACCAAAGGTTGGGCTGAGACTTTAGAGAAGAGAAAGTGGAACGATGCCTTTTTGGCTGGCGCAGCATTTGATGCGCAGCTCAAAAAATACATCGCCGAAACGGAGACTGTGCTCAAAGAATTGGGCCTTGCATGAGCACTCGCTTAGTAGCCAGCTTCTTGCTGGTTTTTTGTGGTGTAGCGATTTGGCAGGTATTGAGTATTCCTGAGTCAACCATGTATTCAGAGGTAGGGCCGATTTTGGCCCCCTCTATTTTGGTTGCACTACTTTCATTGTTGGGTGTGTTTTATTTATTTTCTTCCATCGCCAGCAAAGCTCCAGATTGCATTCACCAAGAAGAGGAGCGCCCACTTCCTGGAGGCTCAAGAAGAGTGCTTTATCTCTTGGGTGGAGGGTTGGCTTTTATTCTTTTGGCGAAGCTCATTGGATTTCTCATTCCTGCCACGCTCTGTGGATTAGGTGTTGCCATGGCATTTGATGCCAAGTTCAATATTAAGACGCTCTTGATGGTCTTAGCCATCGCCGGCGCATTCTGGACTTTGTTCTCCGCGATTTTGGGCGTTGATTTAGGCCCACTCGTGAATATTCATTTTTAAGCAAAGATCGCTATGAGCTCATTTGATTCCTTGATGCAAGGTTTTGCAGTCGCCTTGCAGCCCATGACTTTGATGTATGGATTTCTGGGCTGTCTGGTCGGCACTTTAGTGGGTGTCTTGCCTGGAATTGGACCAGCACTAACTATTGCGCTTTTGCTGCCTTTAACTTTTAAGGTTCCAGCTACGGCTATCTTTGTTTTATTTGCTGGTATTTATTACGGCGCTATGTATGGTGGCTCTACCACCTCTATTCTTTTGAACACTCCAGGTGAATCGGCCACCATTGTTACTTCTCTTGAAGGTAATAAGATGGCGCGGCGGGGTAGAGCAGGACCAGCTCTTGCTACAGCTGCGATTGGTAGTTTTGTTGCCGGAACAATAGGAACAATTGGTTTAACATTTTTTGCGCCATGGGTGGTCAGTGCTGCTCTTGCATTTGGTCCGGCAGAATACTTTAGCTTGATGATGCTTGCTTTGGTAACGGTTTCTGCAGTACTCGGTAGCTCTGCACTGCGCGGCTTGATTAGCTTAGTAGCGGGTTTGCTTTTCGGTTTAATCGGAATTGATTTGCAAACTGGACAACCCCGCTTTACTTTTGGTCAACCCGAGTTTCTGGATGGCATTGAAGTCACTATTGTTGCGGTCGGCTTGTTCGCTATCGGCGAAGCCTTGTATCTAGCCTGGCAGGGAAAAGAAAACAAAAAAACAGAAGTTCTAGCAGTGTCTGGAAGTCTCTGGCTTTCTAAAGAAGATTTTTCAAGATCCTGGAAGGCGTGGATTCGCGGTAGCTTCTTGGGCTTCCCAATCGGAGCAATGCCCGCAGGTGGCGCAGAGTTACCTACATTGCTTTCATATTTTGCCGAGAAGAAGTTATCTAAAAAGCCTGAAGAGTTTGGTCACGGGGCGATTGAGGGTGTTGCTGGTCCTGAGGCTGCCAATAATGCCTCAGCTGCTGGTGTGCTGATGCCTTTGCTCACCCTGGGAATTCCAACTTCAGCAACTGCAGCGATTATTTTGTCTGCATTTGAGTCTTATGGAATTCAGGTGGGCCCAACACTGTTTGCTCAACAAAGCGGTTTAGTTTGGACTTTGATTGCCAGCCTTTATATTGGTAATGTGATTTTGTTAGTCTTGAATCTGCCTTTGGTGGGCTTATGGGTAAAGCTCTTAAAAATTCCACCACAGTGGCTTTACGCTGGCATCGTGGTCATTTCTGTTGCCGGAGTGTATGGATCTTCCAACTCAGTTTTTGATGTAGGACTACTATTTTTCTTTGGAATTTTAGGGTTTGGAATGCGTCGCTTTGATTTCCCTGCAGCGCCAATGATTATTGGTCTGATTTTGGGTCCAATGGCTGAGCAATCCATGCGTCAAGCACTCACGATTAGTCAGGGAAATTGGTCAACATTCTTTGTGCGGCCTATATCTGGTAGCTTGATGGCAGTAGCTATTGCGCTGTTAGTGATCCCGAATGTCTTACGGTTTATTAGGTCCCGTAAGGCGGCTGCTTAGATTAATCCGGCGCCACCAAGCAATGCTCCCAAAGCAATGAAATACAGGGGGTGCCAGCGAGTAAAGACAGTCAACCCAATGGTGAGCAAGGTCAGCGCATAGGCTGTATAGCTATGGTTAATTTGCAGCGCAATTTGCCAGGCTGAGGATAGGACTAAACCAATAGCGAGAGCTGCAGCAGCATATTGGATGGTCTTTTTCTTGAGCGGGTCATCTATGCTTAAGATCAGGCGTTGCAAAAAATAAATCAAGATAGAAGATGGCCACGCAATCGCAACGGTAGCTATCAAAGCCCCTAGGGCTCCGTGTACATGCCAACCAATCAGTGTGACAGTCATGAAATTTGGGCCTGGTGCAGCCTGTGCAATCGCGAAGTAATCTGCAAAGGTTTGCAAATCAATCCAGTGCTCTTGATGTACAGATAAATTAAGAAGGCTCGGCAACAGCGCATTCACGCCACCAAAAGCAATTAGTGAGAATGCTGATAACTTTAAGAAGAGGCTTAGTAGGACGCTCATAGTTTGCGAGCTTTTTTCTGAGCCAAGAACAGTGCAAGCGGTGATGAGATCAGCACAACCCATCCCAAGCCAAGATGAAAATAACTCGCAGCCAAGATGGTGACACCAACCACTAAAAACATTGCTGGAAACTGAAACTCATCCCGCAACATCTTGAAACCGGTAGAGGCAATTAAACCAACACCAACCGCAGAGATCCCCCGCAATACTCCTTTGACTGGTTCTATATAGCTGTAATGCGCATACAGAATGGCAAGTAGCATTACTACACAGATAGGCCCTAGTACAAGACCTAGAACAGCAGCAAAAGCACCACGCGCACCACCAAAGCGTGATCCAACACAAACAGCGAGATTGACAATATTTGGACCAGGGACAATCTGACAGATTCCCAAGATGACACTGAAATCTTGGGAGCTGATAATTTTGTCTTTCTCTACCAGCGTGCGTCGAGCCCAGGGAAGAACGCCCCCAAAGCCGGATAGCCCAATTTTGCTAAAGCAAATGAAGAGTTGTAATGGTGTGAGCTTATTCAAGAAATGAAGCGCTTTACAGCGGGCATTATTTTGGGGAGAAGGGGTGAGGCGCAGGCTTATTATCTAGCCACGCTTCTAGGGTATCAGTAATCCCTTTAGAAAAAGTGGCAAAGATAGGCTCTGCAATAAACCCTAGATGAGGCGTTACTAGTAGGTTGGGTGTATTTCTGATGGGGTCGTTTTCGGGTAACGGCTCTAAATCAAATACATCGAGTGCAGCTTGTCTGGGGCGTCCTAAAGCAAGTCCCTTTTGTAAGTCACTCATATTAATGAGCGCCGCTCTAGAGGTATTCACAAGAATTGAATCAGGTCGCATGAGTGCTAATTGGTCAGCGCTAATCAGCCCTTTGGTGCCAGGCCCGGCCACCAAGTGCATGGTGACAACTTTAGAGGTTTTGAGTAACTCCTCGAGACTAACGGATTTAGCATTTTCTGCTGCAGCTCTTTCCGGCGTCATTCTAGGGCTCCAGGTCACCACTTCCATACCAAGCGCAACCCCAACTCTTGCAACGCGACTACCAATTGAACCGAGTCCCATGACACCAAGGCGCTCACCAGAGAGCATTGGTAAAAGAGAGAGTTGATCGCGCCATCCACCAGAGGAGATGAGTGTATTTTGCTCGATCAGTCGCTTGGATGCACCTAGAATCAGCGCCCAAGTTAGCTCAGAAGTAGTTTCTTTTGATGGGCCGCCAGGCGTGCAGGCTATGGGAATATTGCGAGCAACTAATGCGGAGGCCTCCAGCGTGCCATTTCGCTCTCCAGTAAACATCAAGAACTTTAATTTTGGTAGACGCGCAATCATTGCCTCATTAAATGGGCTGCGGTCTCTCACGATGGCAATAGCATCAGCATCTTTTACAGCCTCGTATAAAGCCTCATCTCGCAAAGGCTCATGATGAATAGTGATATTTGCTTTTTGGTCTAAATTGCTCCAATTAGAAAATCGACGCAATGCACGCTCGTAGTCTCCGAGAATAACGATGCTTGGTAAGGAAGCCATGGAATGGATGCTTTCGGATAATTAATCAGGGGTGCACAAAGAGAGAATTTGCTTGAGGTCAGAGGCTTGGCCTAATTTCCAAAGGGCGGAAATTAATTGGCGAGTTTTCTCTTTGCCAATGACTGGTTCAGTCAAGCTAGAAAATTTTTGCTCCAGATTGGCGTCACTCATTGGATTCTCTACAGATCCAATTGCGTTCTTCACAAACACATGAACTTCTTTACCATCTTTTAGAAAGGCCTTGACATCAACTGATGCCTCACTAATGGAGGTATCAGTAGTGGCATTCACTTTAGCGCGCAATGCCACTACATCTGGACGGTTCACAATATCATCCGCATATTCGCCTTCACCCGCTTGCCCAAAAATCAAGCCAACGGCACAACCGTGATAAACGCTGAACTTACCTTCCAAGCCATCCTTAGGGGTTTTCTTGCCAGTTAATTCCAAAACCAGTGGATGAACGCGCAGTTCAATGCGATCAACGTCTTCTGCTTTAACACCTTGGGCGCGTAATTGAGCGCAAGCATCGATTGCTGGATGAATCACGATGCCGCAAGCAAAAGGCTTGTAAGTGTTTAATGAGATTTCAAATGATTTTCCTAGTTCACGATCGATTTCAGACCAGTCGCATTTGGTGGAAACAGTTTGCATATAACCGCGACCAGCCTCTAATGCCTTAGGACTCGCTGTAAAGCCATGCTTTGCGAGCAATGCGGATAGCTGACCTGCGCGTGCTGCACCACCTGGGTGGAAAGGCTTAGTCATAGTGCCAAACTGTTCACGCATGCCTACAGGTTGTGATGCAGCTATTCCCAAAGCCATCGTAGTCTTTTGTAGATCCAGACCCATGAGTCGGGAGCAGGCTGCAGCAGAACCCAGCATTCCAGTTGACCCGGTAATGTGCCAGCCGCGATGGTAGTGGTCTGGGTACATTGCGTTACCAACTCGGCAGGCAACATCAATCCCTAAAACGAGGGAGTCAATAATCTGACGTCCATTGACATTGGTATGTTCGCCCAAAGCAAGGATAGCCGAGGCAACTGGCCCCGCAGGATGAATCACAGTCTTTAGATGAGTGTCGTCAAAATCAAATGTGTGTGAGCTAATGCCGTTGATCAGTGCTGCGCCACCCATATCGACTCGATCTTTTCGACCCAAAATACTTGCCTGAGGAGCTGGCTGAAATTCTCGGATAGCTGCCAAGGAAGATTCAACGCTTTCATGATTGGCGGCGCCAATAGCGCATCCCAGCCAGTTTAAAAAAGTGCGATGAGCCTCGTGGTCTACTTCGGGAGTCCAGCCTTGGCTAGGATGAGACGTCACAAACTCAGCTAATATTTTTGTGACTGGTGGAGCATTCAGATCTGCTGCTGCAGCAATAGCGTGTGACATTTTAATTCCTGGTTAATTTTTAAAAAATGGGATTCAGATATTTGGTTATGAGATAGATTTAATCAATCTCAATTTTGCGATCTTTAGCAACCTTGGACCAGCGGGCAATATCTTCTTTAATATAAG
>JBJOJF010000079.1:0-3840 GCA_046046735.1 Pseudomonadota bacterium | reverse complement strand
ATGATGTGATTACTTTGTTTCACGAAAGTGGTCATGGATTGCACCACCTTCTTACCCAAATTGGCGCTCTAGGTGTTTCTGGAATCAATGGTGTCGAATGGGATGCCGTTGAACTTCCTAGTCAATTTATGGAAAACTTCTGTTGGGAATGGGAGGTACTGGAGAAAATGTCTGCGCATGTAGAGACTGGTAAACCACTCCCTCGTGAGCTTTTTGAAAAGATGATTGCAGCTAAAAATTTCCAAAATGGGTATATGACATTACGTCAAATTGTGATGTCGCTAACTGACTGGAGACTTCACTCTCGCTTTGATTCTAAAAATGCACAAGGCGAAGCAGTCCTCAACCTATCTCGCCAAATAGCAGCAGACTACAACGTCATTCCACAGCCAATAATTTCTCGTTGGATTAATTCGTTTAGTCACATCTTTGCTGGTGGTTACGCTGCGGGCTACTACAGCTATAAATGGGCAGAAGTATTGTCCGCAGATGTTTATGCAGCATTTGAAGAAGCGGCAAAGCTTACTGGAAGCGTTCTTGATGCTGAAACTGGCAAGCGCTATCGAACTGAAATTTTAGAGGTAGGTGGCAGTCGTTCGGCGGCCGAATCTTTTAGAGCTTTTCGTGGACGGGATCCAGAGATAGATGCCCTGCTTAGGCATGGAGACCTAGTCGATATTTAGGTAAGACTAGTATCGATAATTCGTCGAGGTGCATCTAGATAATCTCTAGATTGCATCTCTATTAGGCGCGAAACTGTTCTAGAGAATTCGCTAGTAATTTGTCCTTCGGTATACAAATCCGTTGCGGGAACTTCAGCCGAGATAATTAATTTAATCTTGTGGTCATAGAGCACATCAATAAGCCATATAAATCGCCTAGCTTCATTAGTCATTCTAGGGGGCATATACGGAACACCAGAGAGAATAACCGTATGAAACTGGTTTGCTATCTCTAGGTAGTCATTTTGCGATCTCGGGCCACAGCATAGAGTTTGAAAATCAAACCACACAACTCCTTCAGACATATGAAGTGGCCGTAGTTCACGGGATTCAATCCGTAAAACAGGGCGAGCTGTTTCTTTCTGATTACCAATCAAAGTTTGAAACATTTGCATCAAGGTAGCATGCGTCTCAGCTGTTAACGGAGTCAAATAGGCCTCTACCTGAGCCATTTGAACGCGACGATAATCATTCCCTGCATCAACATTCAGAACATCTAATTGTTCTTCAAGGAGCTTAATGGCTGGAAGCAAGCGATCTCGATGCAAGCCATTCGGGTAAAGCTGGCTAGGTTTGTAGTTTGAGGTCATCACAAACTGCACGCGATCCTCAAAGAGTGCACTGAGCAAGCGATACAAGATCATTGCATCAGCAATGTCATTAATATGAAACTCAACAAAACAAATAAGGCGATAACGCTTTGCAATCCGCTTGGATAATTCATCTAGCGGATCAGACATGCCAGATAATTCATGCAGTTCACGATGAACCTCACGCATAAACTCATGAAAATGAATGCGTATCTTTTTTTCTAAAGGAGAAGCCGCATAGAAGCAATCCATCAAAAAGGATTTTCCACGGCCGACTCCACCCCACAAATACACGCCTCGGGGTAATTTAGGTTTGAAGAGTTTCTTTTTTAAGCCGTTGCTACGGATTTCTTTGTAGGCAATCCACTCATCCTCACAACGTTGCAAGCGCTCAATGGCAGCAAGCTGCGCGGGATCACTTTGATACCCGCGCGCTTTTAACTCTTGATGGTAATACTCTAAGGCTTTCAATTACATATTTAATGCACGGGCATCCGTCGCCAAAGCAGCTTCACGCATCACTTCAGACAAACTTGGATGCGGATGACAGATACGTGCAATATCCTCAGCAGCTGCTTTAAATTCCATTGCTACAGCAGCCTCGGCAATTAAATCAGAAGCATTTGGTCCGATGATATGAACACCAAGAATTTCATCAGACTTAGCATCGGCCAATATTTTGACAAAACCATCAGCACGATCCATGCCTAACGCACGACCATTGGCGGCAAATGGGAATTGACCCGCTTTGTAAGCGATACCAGCTTCTTTTAACTGCTGCTCAGTCTTACCAACCCAAGCAATTTCTGGATCAGTGTAGATTACCCAAGGAATACAGTTGTAGTCGATATGCGGTTTTTGACCAGCAATCACCTCGGCCACTAAAACTCCTTCGTCTTCCGCTTTATGAGCCAACATAGGACCACGCACAACGTCGCCTACAGCGTAAACACCAGGAGCTGCAGTTGCGCAAGTATGGTCGTCAATTGGAATAAATCCACGCTCATCAACCTTTAGGCCAATCTTATCTAAACCCAATTTCTCGGTATTTGGAACACGTCCAACAGACACAATCAAACGATCGCATTCTAATTTTTGGGCCTTGCCTTCAGCATCGGTGTAATTAACTACAACACCTTTCTTATCGGTTTTTACTTCACCAATCTTGACACCCATATTGATTTTGAGGCCTTGCTTAGTAAAGATCTTTTGCGCTTCCTTAGCAATACCTTGGTCACAAGCGCCCAAGAAAGATGGGAGCGCCTCTAAGATGGTGACATCAGAACCAACACGACGCCACACAGAGCCCAACTCTAACCCGATGACGCCAGCACCTATTACGCCTAACTTCTTAGGGATTGAATCAAACTTGAGACCACCTTCGTTATCGCTAATGAGGACATTATCGACTGGGATATTAGGTAAATGGCGTGCTTTTGAGCCAGTTGCAATGATCACATTCTTTGCAGTAACTGTTTCCTTATCTTTGCCGTCAATTTTGACTTGATACCCATCAGCGCCCTTGCCTTCAAATGAAGCATGGCCCTTAAGCAAAGTAATCTTGTTCTTGCGGAACAAAAACTGAATACCAGCAGTCATCTTAGTAACGATTGCATCTTTACGAGCAATCATCTTTCCAGAATCAAGCTTCACCGAGCCAACCGTAATCCCATGGTCAGCAACATGATGGCTAATCTTCTCAAACTCTTCTGAAGATGCAAGCAGCGCCTTAGAAGGAATGCAACCGACGTTTAAGCAAGTACCACCTAAACGTGGCTCACCTTTTGGGTCGTCATAAGCATTGGATTCTGCACAGGCAACTTTAAAACCAAGTTGCGCAGCACGAATCGCAGCGATATAACCACCAGGTCCACCGCCGATAACTAATACGTCAAATGATTGGCTCATGTTCGTACCTCTTACAAGTCAAGCAGGAGGCGTGATGGATCTTCTAATGCATCCTTCATAGCAACCAAACCAAGAACCGCTTCGCGACCGTCAATGATGCGATGGTCATATGAAAGCGCGAGATAGTTGATTGGGCGAATAACGATTTGACCATTCTCAACAACAGCACGCTCTTTCGTAGCATGAATACCCAAAATTGCTGACTGAGGCGGGTTAATAATCGGTGTTGAGAGCATGGAACCAAATACACCACCATTAGAGATAGAGAATGTTCCACCTGTTAACTCTTCAATAGACAATTTACCTTCGCGAGCTTTAACGCCGAACTCGGCAATCTTTTTCTCGATGTCAGCCAAATTCATTTGGTCTACATCACGCAAAATTGGAACTACCAAACCACGCGGAGAGCTCACTGCAATACCAATATCAAAATAACCGTGGTAAACGATGTCATTTCCATCCACAGACGCATTCAACAGTGGGAACTTTTTCAAAGCATGGGTAGCTGCCTTAACAAAGAAAGACATGAAGCCCAATTTAACGCCATGAACTTTTTCAAACTGATCTTTGTACTTATTGCGCATTGCAATTACCGGCGCCATATTGACTTCATTGAATGT
>JBJOJF010000078.1:0-9089 GCA_046046735.1 Pseudomonadota bacterium | reverse complement strand
TGCTGTTTTACTACTACTTTGCTGATTAAGCGAAGGAGTAAAAAACTCGATATGGTGTGCGACGCTCAGACCAGAAATCCACAGCGTCACGGAACACATCAAGCAGAGTCTCGCGAGCCTCTTTGTCAAACTTCTGAGTACAAGGCAGACCTTCGAGCACCACAACAAAACCTGGCTGTGGGCCTGACTTATCAACAGTGGTTGTCAAAGCATCCAATAAAGGATCGAAATTCTTCGCCTGTTGCTTAGTGAATGTGTAAGCAATTGCAATCGCCTCCAATACCTCGCCCTTAGTCATCGCATTTGCGCAATTAGCGTAAATGAAATGCTGGCCAAGCTCTGTAGCAGCTTCCTGTAAATCTGGAGTACGGAAAGCACGAATAGATTGCACAATATTTGGGCGCACACTGCGCAACATTGCCGGCGGTCCGGCATCGCGAACGGCCAAAGCGGCACGCCAAGAAGCTGTCACTTTTTTCCCCGAAACTTGATTTGCTGCATATGTTTGTAAACGAGATAAACCACCCTCGGCGTAGATGTTGGCAGCAGAAGACTCTGTTTCAAGTCGATCGTTGCTATCCCAGCTTTCGGCCCGACTGTGTTCCTCGAAGCCTACTGTAGTGCCGTTTTCAGAGCGATTATTCATGATGGGTGCTAGGTTACCCTTAACACGCCATCAAATCAAGCCCAATTACAGGGCATTTTTTATAAACTATTGATTTATATAATAATTATTTATGTTAGTTATTGCTAACTAACATAATAAAATACCCCTATTTAATGCTTAAGCGACCCCTCTGGCATTGCTAGCAGCTTCAACAACAGCCAAAGTAGTCACATTCACAATCCGACGGACCGTGGCTGATGGGGTCAGAATATGAATCGGCTTGGCAGCACCCAAAAGCAATGGTCCGATTGCAATGCCATTACCAGCAGCAGTCTTTAACAAGTTGTAAGAAATGTTGGCGGCATCAATATTCGGCAGCACTAACAAGTTGGCATCCCCTTTTAAAGGGGATGAAGTTACCGCACTGGCACGAATGGTTTCATCCAAAGCGCTATCGCCATGCATTTCACCATCCACCTCAAGTGTTGGGTCTGCCTTTTGAATCAAAGCTAACACTTCACGCATTTTGACTGCAGATGGAGCGCTGCTTGAACCAAAGTTGGAGTGGGATAAGAGTGCAACCTTAGGCGCCAAACCTAATTTGCGCATTTCACTTGCAGCCATCAAGGTCAATTCAGCCAATTGCTCTGCAGTTGGGTCGATATTAACGTGGGTGTCCAATAAAAATACTTGGCGTCCCGGCAAAATCAAACCAGACATTGCACCGTATACATTGGCACCTGGTTCAAGGCCAACCACCTCGTCAATATATTTCAAATGCGTGGCTGAATTACCAACCGTTCCGCAAATCATGCCGTCAGCCATACCTTTGCTAATCATGATCGAACCGATCAAGCTATTGCGACGACGCATTTCTAATTTAGCAAAAGATTCAGTAACGCCTTTGCGCTCAGTCAATCCTAAATAGGTTTGCCAGAAATCACGATAGCGAGGATCGTTTTCAGGATTCACAATCTCAAAATCTTCGCCGGCTTTGATACGCAAGCCAAACTTACCAATGCGATGCTCGATCACCGCAGGACGTCCAATCAAAATTGGTGTCGCTAAATGCTCATCAATAATGATTTGCACTGCACGCAATACGCGCTCGTCTTCACCTTCGGCAAACACAATACGTTTTTGTGCGGCAGGTACACGTTTAGCAATACTAAACAGTGGCTTCATCAAGGTACCAGAGTGGTACACAAATTGCTGCAACTGATTACGGTAAGCATCAAAGTCTTTAATCGGACGTTGAGCAACACCATCATCCATCGCGGCTTTAGCAACTGCAGGAGCGATCACGGTAATGAGGCGTGGATCAAATGGTTTCGGAATTAAATACTCCGGCCCAAAAGACAAGTTCTCAATACCGTACACAGAGGTCACGACTTCGCTCTGCTCAGCTTGCGCCAACTCCGCTACAGCCTTGACTGCTGCGACTTCCATGCCACGTGTGATGGTGGTAGCGCCAACATCTAATGCACCACGGAATATGAATGGGAAACACAATACGTTATTGACTTGGTTTGGATAGTCAGTACGGCCAGTAGCCATCACTGCATCCGGACGAACTTCTTTTACTTCTTCAGGAAGAATCTCTGGGGTTGGATTTGCTAAGGCATAGACCAATGGCTTAGGCGCCATCTTCTTGACCATATCTTGTTTGAGTACACCGCCAGCAGAAAGACCCAAGAAAATATCAGCACCTTCAATTGCTTGATCGAGCGTACGCAGATCAGTCTCTTGGCAGAATGGCTCTTTCTCAGGATCCATTAACTCTTTACGGCCTTTGTACGCAACTCCAGCCAAGTCAGTAACCCAAATATTTTTACGCGGTATGCCAAGATCAACTAACAAATCTAAACACGCTAAAGCAGCTGCACCAGCACCAGAAGTAACCAACTTCACATTACTCACGTCTTTACCAACAACCTTCAAACCATTCAAGATTGCAGCGGCAACCACAATTGCTGTGCCGTGTTGATCATCATGGAAGACTGGAATCTTCATGCGTGCTTGCAACTTGCGCTCGACCACAAAACAATCAGGCGCCTTAATATCTTCCAGATTAATGCCACCAAAAGTAGGCTCAAGTGCAGCAATAATCTCAACCAGTTTGTCTGGATCGTTTTCATTGACTTCAATATCGAAAACATCAATGCCAGCAAATTTCTTAAATAGAACTGCCTTACCTTCCATCACAGGCTTACTGGCCAATGGACCAATATTTCCCAATCCAAGCACTGCAGTACCGTTAGTAATCACGCCGACCAAATTGCCGCGGGCTGTGTAACGAAATGCATTGGCAGGATCTTTTGCAATCTCTTCGCAAGCTGCAGCAACACCTGGAGTGTAGGCAAGCGCAAGGTCTCTTTGATTAGTTAACTGCTTAGTTGGCGCGATTTCGATTTTTCCAGGAACTGGAAACTCGTGATAGTGGAGAGCGGCTGCTCTTAAATCGGCGATTTGTTGTTCTTTGCTGCTATTACTTGGTTTACTCATCAGTTCACTCATCAATAAGACACATTTAAGCTTCTAATTCTATTCCTCTCAGATGAAATGTTCCCAAGAGCCATAAAATGGGGCATGCAATCTCCATCGACCCACTTAGGTGAATTTGATCTGATTCAACGTTTTTTTAAAACGCAGTCAGAGGCTATGCGCGCCAAGCACCCTGGAGCAGTCGCTTTAGGCATTGGAGATGATTGCGCCCTACTAAAAACTGAGCCAGATAATCAAATTGCGATTACCAGCGATATGTTGGTCGAGGGTAGACACTTTTTTGCAGATGCAAATCCTGAATGGCTTGGCTGGAAGGCCTTAGCTGTAAACCTCTCAGACCTTGCCGCCATGGGCGCAAAGCCCCTAGGCTTCACGCTGGCAATTGCTCTGCCTAAGCCAGATACAGCCTGGTTGGAAGCCTTTAGCAAAGGTTTATTTGCGATTGCCAAGCAATATTCTTGCCCACTGATTGGGGGAGATACCACTGCAGGCCCACTCAATATTTGCATCACTGCTTTTGGCGAAGTTCCAAAAGGGAAGGCCATTCAAAGATCAGGGGCATTGGAGGGGGATGATATTTGGGTTTCTGGAGCAGTAGGTGATGCAAGACTTACTCTTGCTGCACTGCGTCATGAAATTGAATTGACCCAAGATGATTTGATCAGCATTCAATCTCGAATGCACCAGCCAACCCCAAGAGTGGAGTTAGGCATAGCATTGAGGGGAGTTGCCAACTCTGCACTGGATGTATCCGATGGACTATTAGGAGATTTAAAACATATCCTGACTCAGTCAAATCAAGATGCCGAAGTTTGGCTGGAGGCAATTCCAAAATCCAGCATCCTTCTTAAACAATCCAACACGCTACAAGATCAATTTGCTGCATGTGGTGGAGATGACTATGAGCTTTGCTTCACAGCCCCTGCCAATCAACGAGAAGTGATTGCTGCAATCGGTGACAACTTAGCGCTTCCGCTTACGCGCATTGGTATTGTGGGACCTATGAAAAAATCCAGCCCTGAAATATTACTGAAGAAAGTAGATCAAGCGCTGACTCAAGCTGAGGCCAACATACTGCTGCAATCATTCGATCACTTTGCATGAATAACACTAACAATATCCCCACTGCTATCAAACCAACATTTAGCTGGGTTTTTAGATCGCCCAGCCGAATTCTGGCATTTGGTTTTGGGAGTGGCCTTGCACCAGTTGCACCAGGCACTGTAGGCACTTTATGGGCATGGGCAGTCTTTCTAGTGGCGCAATATTATTTAAGTAGCGAAGCTATTCTTTGGCTTATTGCTGGTGGAGTTTTGCTGGGTTGCTGGGTTTGTGGACAAGCAAGCGAAGAGTTAGGCAAAAAAGATTTTGGTGGCATCGTGTGGGATGAAATCATTGCCTTCTGGCTAGTACTGGTATTAGTTATGCCCACCAATATTGGCTTACAAATTTTGGCATTCGCGCTCTTTCGATTTTTTGATGCAGTCAAACCTGGGCCAATTGGAATGATTGATCGTCATTTCAAAAAGATTAGCGATAGCAATCAAGCATCTCCATCATCTTTCGGTGAAATACTGTGGCGTGGCTTTGGAATTATTGCTGATGATCTCGCTGCTGCATTCATCACAGTGCTTTTGGTAGTCCTTGTGCAAACTATGCTCATTCTTTTTTAATGAAAAATAATAACGATCCGCAACACGAACTAGCAAGGGCGGTAGGGCTTGCACTTACCCATCGACAATGGAAAATAGCCTTAGCTGAATCCTGTACTGGTGGACTTGTATGCGCCACTCTCACAGACCTCTCTGGATCAAGCGATTGGTTTGAGCGTGGTTATATTACGTATAGCAATCGAGCAAAAACAGCATGCTTAGATGTGCCCACTGAAATACTGCAATCCTTTGGTGCAGTAAGTGAAGAAGCCGCCAAAGATATGGCCAAAGGCGCTCTGCATCACGCGAATGTCAATGTTGCTATCTCGATTACTGGAATTGCTGGCCCAAGTGGAGGTTCAATTGAAAAGCCAGTTGGAACAGTCTGCTTTGGATGGGCCATCAAAGAAGATGGTGCAAATGATTTAGTGAACGTCATCACCATGACCAAACACTTCAAAGGGGATCGTCAAACAGTCCGTCAGCAAGCATGCGATTTCGCACTGTCAAAATTTTTGGAGCTACTCAAACCCAAAAATGCTTAGGCTAGGTAGAACTGCGTAATTAGCGAGAGCTGAGCCAACCCTTATGGCGGAAGTATCCCAAAGGAATCATCGCTGAAATCACCATAGAAATAATGGCAACCGGATAACCCCAAGTCTCTTCAAGCTCTGGCATATAGCGGAAGTTCATACCCCACACACTCGCCAAGAGAGTTGGCGGCATCAATGCTACGGATACCACCGAGAAGATCTTGATGATCTTACTTTGGTTCAAGTTAATAAAACCGACTGTCGCATCCATCAAGAAGTTAATCTTATCGAACAAGAACGCGGTGTGGTTTTCAAGGGAATCAATATCGCGCAAAATCTGACGCGCTTCCTCTTGCTGTTCATCAGACAGTAATTTGCTACGCATGAGGAACGATAAGGCACGACGCGTATCCATCACATTGCGACGAATGCGTCCGTTTGTATCCTCTTCCTTAGCAATCGTCTCGAGAACTTCTTCTGCATCATTATCAGTAATGTCGTCTTGCAAAACACGTTTTCCTGCCTGCTCGAGATTTTCATAAACCTCTTCTAGGGCATCGGCAGAATACTCAGCGTCAGTGGAATACAAATCAAGCAATACATCTTTTGCATTGCTCACTGAGCCTGGACGCAAACGCGCGCGCAAACGTACTAGGCGGAAAACTGGCAAATCTTCATCATGAATAGAGAACAAGACTTGCTTGGTCATCACAAAAGCAACGCGTACGTTGCGGGAGGTTTCTTCTTCGTCCAACAAGAAATCAGTACGAATATGCAGGTGACCATCATCTGCCTCGAAATAACGGGCAGAGGCTTCTAAGTCACCCAAATCATCCAATTCAGGCAAAAGAACACCAAAAGCCTCTTTAATCCATAGGAGCTCTTCCTCCTCTGGATCAACTACGTCGATCCAGATAGGGTTTGAATATTGCAACAATTCATTGCGATCTTCGACTTGCTCTTGAGAGAGGCGGCCATTTTGCAGGACGAACAAGTTGATCATGGTGAACTCCTAAGGAATGTGCGCTAGTTTATCCTATAGAACATGACAGTTTCACGAAAATAAGCCTAAATCTAATGAACTCGAGCTCAAATACCTTTACCCAGCAACTCCAGTCTGCATGGGCATCCCAAGGCAGTATGTTATGTGTGGGCTTTGACCCAGACCCTAAGCGCTTGCCTACCGCCCTTCAAGGTAAGCCGGAGGGTATTTTTGAGTTCTGCCGAGAAATCGCTGATGCGACTGCAGACCTGGTCTGCTCATTCAAGCCTCAGTTTGCTTATTTTGCATCGCAAAGAGCTGAAGCCCAACTCGAAAAACTCACGCGCTACCTCAAAGATCAATACCCCCATATTCCAGTGATCCTGGACTCTAAGCGGGGAGATATTGGAAGCACTGCGGACCACTATGCCCTAGAGGCCTTCGAGCGCTATGGGGCTGATGCAGTTACTGTCAATCCTTATATGGGCTTTGACACAATCGAACCCTACCTCAAGCATGCCGGCAAAGGGGTTATTGTTTTATGTCGCACCTCAAACCCAGGCGGCTCTGACTTACAGTTTTTAAAGGTATCTCCCAATGGCGAACCCCTTTACTTGCATGTAGCCCAACTTGCTGCAAAAAACTGGAATGCCACTGGCCAAATCAGCCTAGTTGTTGGCGCGACCTTTCCCGATGAAATCGCTAAGGTCCGCTCAATTGTCGGAGACATGCCTTTGCTCATCCCCGGTATTGGCGCACAAGGGGGCGATATTGATGCCACTGTAAAAGCGGGCAGCATCGCCAATTCTCCAGGTACAGGAATGATGATTAACTCCTCAAGGGCAATCTTGTACGCCAGCTCGGGAAATGATTTTGCGCAGGCCGCAAGAAATGTCGCACTGAATACCAGAGATGCACTCAGAGCTGCTGCCAGCAAATAAGTGTTGCGCTATGAAGACTAGTTTTTAGAAGACTTACTTTTTTGGATAGGTGACAAAGCAACGCGATCCATATTTTCCAAAATAAACTGTTGGCGCGTTGGGAAGTGAATGTTGGCTTTACGGCAATACTGCGCCTTATCAAAACATTTTGGCGCAGGTAAAGCAGAGGCCAAAGCAGCAGCCTGCTCCCGGTCTAGCAAAGCAGGTTTAATTCCATAGTAGTGCTGAGATGCTGCACCAATTCCAAAAATTCCTTCGCCCCACTCTACTGAATTCAAATAGATTTCATACAGCCGTTGCTTTGAGAGCATGGTCTCCAACAAGCCCGTGATCATCAACTCTTGCGCCTTGCGAAAGTAATTTTGCTCAGAAGAGAGGAAAAGATTTTTTGCTAATTGTTGTGTAATCGTAGAGCCACCCCGTAAGGCAACTTTAGATTTTCCGCTATTTTGCTGCGCATTTTTAGCCCACGCTTTCTGCATATCCTCTATGCGCACTCCCATGTGCTGAAAAAAGATATCGTCTTCACTCACTAAGACTGCGCGCTTCACATTCGCAGAAATCTTGTCATATGGCACCCAAGAAGATTGAACGGAGCAGGAGATATGCAGGCCACAAAGTCGCCAACGCTCAGCCCGCTGGAACGCAGTACTGCTGGGATTGACTACTGCCCAGATAGCAATCTGCAGAACAAAATAGATCTGTATGGCGATAAAGCCGCCAAGCAAACACTTTAGGAAATATCGTAGCCAGCGCATCACAGCCCGTATATCAAGTTAGGCTCTACGCAGTTCCGCCAACACTGCACGAGGATCAATTGATTGACCCAACTCTGCCCCACGCCAAATTAAAAAAGCATCTGCCGCCTGCTCTACTAACATCCCGAGACCATCGCTCACGCGAGCCCCTCGATGTAAGGCTTGCTGCATAAATGCAGTGACCTTGCCATAGACCATGTCGTAGCCAAATGATTGAGGGGTCAGAATATTCTTGACAGCCAAATCGCTCAAAGGAGATTCATCCCTTAATCCTGCTGCAGTCGCATTGATCACTAAATCAAAAGAATGGGACGTCTTTGCAGAATCCTCCAATGCAGAGATCGTACGAGCCTCAATAGCAACATCATGAGCAGCAGCAAGTTCAGCAAAGAGTTTTACCAATTCCTCGGCTTTTGCACTAGAACGATTCGCAATGACCAAACATTTCGGAGACTGCTCCAATAAAGGACCAATGACACCGCGCGCTGCGCCACCTGCGCCTAACAGCAAAATGCTTGCACCATTCAGAGTGATGCCTTGTGCCAATAAATCACGGACCAAACCAGCTCCATCAGTGTTATCACCAAATATTTTTCCACCCTCAAGTCGCAATGTATTTACGGCGCCGGCTAACTTCGCACGCGGCGTTAAAACATCAGCAAAAGCCTGGGCATCCAACTTGAAAGGGACGGTGACATTCATGCCCTTGCCACCAGCAGCAAAAAAGGTTTTAGCTACGTGCTAAAATTCACCAAGCTCTGGCTGCAAACGACCGTAGTGGATTTTTTGCTGGGATTGGGCAGCAAATTTTTGATGAATTAACGGGGACTTGCTGTGACCAATTGGATTTCCAGCGACAGCGTAGACATCCATTCCCATAAATTGAGTTGGATCAGTATGGAGTTCGATGGAAGAATGGCTCATATCAATTACAGGATAAGCGAAATTAGAAAGTTATTGCTCAATCAGGTTAACGTCTTAATTCCAAACGGTCCGAACCATCTCTAGTAAATTCAAAAGTGGAGATCCAGTCCAAGATATCGATTTGATTGCGCATCTCCATTGGAAAGGGGCCAAAAGGTGCTGATGCCCTCACAATTGCCAAAGCTTG
>JBJOJF010000077.1:0-14373 GCA_046046735.1 Pseudomonadota bacterium | reverse complement strand
AACCAAGTCAATCCCTGAAAAACCACTCAATATTCAGATTGAAGAGGTATTAGACGATTTTGAGGCTCGTGGATGGCTATCTGATCAACGTTTTGCTGAAGCTTTGGTGCGCAGACGTAGCGAGCGCTTTGGAGTACGGAAAATACAAGATGAGCTCCAGCAGGCTGGCGTAGATGGCGCCAAGACGGCCGAACTGATCAAAAGCCTAAAAGATACGGAATATCAGAGGGCGCATGATCTCTGGATGCGTAAATTCGGTACAACGGCAATAGAGCAAAAAGAGCGGGCCCGCCAGTATCGGTTCTTGGCTTCTAAGGGCTTTAGCTCAGAGGTGGTGCTGAGGGTGGTAGCAGGGCGGTCTGACTAGGGCAATTACGGAGCCAAAATCCCCGGATGACGCATTGCAGCATGATAGACTTATGGAGTCGGTTAAACCGTTCATATTTATCTAAATTTGCTTAGATTAAGCAAATTGCTGAGTAGGTGTGACTTCAAGGTGAAATCGGTTTAACTAATCCTCATCGCTTGCTAAAAAAGATACCGTTTCTGGAGTAATTATGAAAATTCACGAGTACCAAGGCAAAGAATTACTACGCCAATTTAATGTGCCAGTCCCAAATGGCATCCCTGCATTTAGTGTGGATGAGGCAATTAAAGCTGCCGAAAAATTAGGTGGCCCAGTATGGGTTGTTAAGGCGCAGATTCATGCGGGTGGTCGCGGTAAAGGCGGCGGCGTGAAATTAGCTAAGAGCATGGACGAAGTGAAGAAATACGCTTCTGAAATTTTGGGTATGCAATTGAAAACCCATCAAACTGGCCCAGAAGGTCAAAAAGTAAATCGCCTCTTAATTGAAGATGGCGCTGATATTAAAAAAGAGTACTACTTCAGTATCGTTACTGATCGTGGCACACAAAAGAATGTGATCATGGCGTCTAGCGAAGGCGGCATGGATATCGAAGAGGTTGCAGAATCTCACCCAGAAAAAATTATCAAAGTATTTGTTGATCCATTGATTGGCTTGACCGATGCTGACTGCCAGATTATTGCGAAAGGCATTGGAGTTCCAGATGCTTCTATTCCAATGGCTAGTGATGTATTCAAGAATTTGTACAAAACCTATTGGGAAACTGACGCTTCATTGGTAGAGATCAACCCATTAATTCTTGAAGGTAATGGCAAGATTAAAGCGCTAGATGCAAAGTTCAACTTTGATCCAAATGCTTTGTATCGTCATCCTGAAATCGTTGCGTATCGCGATATCGATGAGGAAGATGCTGCAGAGATTGAAGCTTCTAAGTTTGATTTAGCCTACATCTCACTCGATGGCAACATTGGTTGCTTAGTGAATGGCGCAGGCTTGGCGATGGCTACTATGGACACCATTAAGTTGTTTGGCGGCGAGCCAGCCAACTTCTTGGACGTAGGCGGTGGCGCTACGGCTGAGAAGGTTACCGAAGCATTCAAGATCATGCTCAAGAACAAGAGCGTAGAGGCTATTTTGGTTAACATCTTCGGCGGCATTATGCGTTGCGATGTGATTGCTGATGGCGTAGTGACAGCATGTAAAGCGGTGAATTTGACCGTACCTTTGGTTGTGCGTATGAAGGGTACTAATGAGGAATTAGGCAAGAAGATTCTTGCGGATTCTGGTTTGCCAATTATTAGCGCCGATTCAATGGCTGAAGCCGCTACTAAAGTAGTCGCTGCCGTTGCTAAAAACAAATAATCAAGGAACTTCAATATGTCTATTTTGGTTAATAAAAATACTAAAGTAATTACGCAAGGTATTACAGGTAAGACCGGTCAGTTCCATACTGAGAAATGCCAAGAGTACGCGAACGGTAAAAACTGTTTTGTTGCTGGTGTTAATCCTAAAAAAGCTGGCGAGTCCATTTTCAATATTCCAATTTATGGAACAGTAAAAGAGGCAGCTCAACAAACAGGTGCTACTACTTCTGTTATTTATGTTCCGCCTCCTGGTGCAGCTGCTGCAATTTGGGAAGCTGTTGAAGCGGATCTAGATTTTGTTATCTGTATTACTGAAGGCATTCCAGTGAAGGATATGTTGGAAGTACGTAACAAGATGCATGCCAAAGAAGCTGCTGGCGGCAAAAAAACCTTGTTGCTTGGCCCAAATTGCCCTGGAATCATTACTCCAGATGAAATCAAGATCGGTATCATGCCTGGTCATATTCATAAGAAGGGCCGCATTGGCGTTGTTAGTCGTTCCGGTACTTTGACTTATGAAGCGGTTGGTCAATTAACAGCCATCGGTTTAGGTCAGTCCACTGCAGTTGGTATTGGTGGCGACCCTATTAACGGTCTCAAGCATATTGATGTGATGAGAATGTTTAACGAAGATCCTGAAACCGATGCAGTCATCATGATTGGTGAAATTGGTGGTCCAGATGAGGCTGAAGCAGCTCGCTGGTGCAAAGAAAACATGAAAAAGCCAGTAGTTGGCTTTATTGCTGGCGTAACAGCTCCTCCAGGCAAGCGTATGGGCCATGCTGGCGCATTGATTTCCGGTGGCGCTGACACTGCTGACGCAAAACTCGCAGTTATGGAAGAATGTGGCTTTAAAGTAACAAAAAATCCTTCTGAAATGGCCGCTTTACTCAAAGCCATGTTGTAATCAAGGGAGCATGCCGATTCGTCGGCATGCTTTTTGTTGTAAATGTAGTTAAAACTAAAATATATAAAAGTACGGAGACATTATGGATTTTTCAGCTTTTTCTGATGCCGCTTTTTGGGCGGCACTTCTCTCAATTATTGTTGCGAACATTTTGCTGTCTGGAGATAACGCAGTAGTCATTGCTTTGGCATCACGTAACTTGCCACCAGCTCAGCAAAAAAAGGCGATCTTTTGGGGTAGTGCAGCCGCAATTATTTTGCGCGTTGTTCTGACCATTACTGCCGTAGCTTTGCTAACTTTGCCTTATCTGAAAATTGTTGGTGGCTTGTTATTACTCTACATCGGTATTCAACTCTTATCTGATAGCGGTGGCGAAGAGCATATGGAAGCGAAGACTAGCATTTGGGCTGCTATTCGTACGATTTTGATTGCTGACTTGGTAATGAGCTTGGATAACGTTTTGGCTGTGGCAGCTGCAGCTCAAAAGGGCCCAGAAGAAACACGTCTCTTGCTCTTGATTATTGGTTTGGCAATGTCTATCCCGCTGATCATTTTCGGTAGCGCTATGTTGCTTAAAGTGATGGAGCGCTTCCCAATCATCATTACTCTAGGTGCAGGCCTGTTAGGTCTCTTAGCTGGTGGTATGTTGGTTGACGATCCAGCAATTAAAGATAGCATTCAAGCAGCTTTGGGCGACGCGAAGTTAGCCTTTGAGGTGATTGGTGTTGTTATCGTGATTGTTGTCGGTACGTTTTTCAAGAAAAGGAATGCTGCTAAAGAAGCGCATTAATTCTCATACGCTTTAATCCGAAAAGCCGGCTTTTAAAGCCGGCTTTTCTTATATTTAGATGGCTTGAGTCTGCGAGGTATAGACTGGATGATGAGGTATTTAACCTCAGGAGCCAAAATCAATGTCTATACATGATCAGCAACAAGAATCTGGATTCACCTTAATTGAAGTGATGGTGGTGGTAGCCATCATCGGCATTTTGGTTGCGGTTGCAGTGCCTCAGTATCAAGACTATATTGCCCGCAGTCGAATCGTAGAGGGTATGAACCTCTCATCAAGTGCCAAGCTCGCGGTTACGGAAGCTTTTGCCAGCAGGGGCACTGTGGCTATGGATGAAGCTACGCAGGGGTCGTTTACCTTTGTGCCAACGAGAAGTGTGAAGTTGATCGAGATCACGCCATCGGGCGCCATTGCTATTGATTTTCAAAATAATGTGGCACCAGAGGGCAAGAACACTTTGCACTTGATTCCGACGAATGAGCCGGATTTAAATATCCCTAAAGCGATTGATCTCTCTAAACCGGAAGGTTCTACTTGGGCGGGTGGCTGGTCTTGTAGATCAGTTGAAACAAATCTGCTGCCTCAATTACTGCCTTCTGAGTGCAGAATTAGTAAATAATCATTTACGATCCATTAATGTTTCCAGTCTAAGCTATGACCGGAGCATTAATGGATAAATGGGTAAAGTATTGAATAATCAAAATAGAGATATCTTTTTAGATATTGCCAAGGGATTGGCAATTATCTTGGTGGTTGTAGGTCATGTTCTTCAGGGTAGCGCCCTGAACTTTGATGAGCTTATTGGATTTAGAGTGATCTACTCATTCCATATGCCTCTGTTTGTCTTTTTATCCGGTGCGGTTGCCGCTATTGCATTTAAGTCTGACAGACTGCAAGATGGTTTTAGAGCAACATTAGCTTCCATAAGAACTAGGCTATCTAAATCTGCTATTCGCTTATTGCTACCCTTTGTAGCTTGGTGCATTGTTAATGAGTTGATATATCACTCAAGTAATGGAGTGATATCTGCCCTCGTTTTAGCGTTTAGGCGGCCAGATACTGCCTTATGGTTTTTGTTGGCAATCTTTTATTGCGTTGTGCTCCTCAGCATTTTTGAGATTCTTTTTGCCGCCCTATATGCTCTCTCCAAAAATATAGCCTGCTCTTCATGCGCTAGGTTCTTGTTGGATGGTAGGGTGCAGGTTTTATTGATGATTTTTATTTGGTGGCTTATTCGTGAGCACACGCCCAGAGGCGCTGGTATTAGCTTGCTGCGACCCTACTTTATTTACTACGTGCTCGGAATGGGTTTCTACCGCTACCTATACCAAGATTTAGCTAGCTGGAAATATTTTTTCGTGGGAATCTTATTTATAGCTTTAGTTCCATTTTGGTCCAGAACGGCGGTAGATAATTTCTATGTATCCGAACAATTTGCAGCACTTCCTCAATATTTATCTTATTTTTATGCGGCAATAGTTGCTTTGAGCGGCTCCTTTTTAATACTGGGAATTGCTAAGTTGATTGCAGTCTCCCAAGCAGGTTGGTTTAAGAGCTCGTTTGTTTTATGCGGCCAATTATCTTTAGGAATTTACGCCTTACATTACTTTTTCTTGAGTTATCCACCTAAGGTAATTGCCCCCTTGCTGCTGAGTATTGCAATCGCCTTCATCCTCAATCGCATTCCCGTATTGCGCACTATTTTTCTGGGGGAAAAATGGCGGTCTAATTCATTCTAGGTAGTCTGTTGCTGCTATAGAATATGGATCATGGCTCAACCACTTCAGTCAACAATTCAACAAGTTATCACGGCCTTTCAGAATGGTAATTTTGATTTAGCTGAATCTGCCCTCAAGCAAGTTTTACAGGCTGACATTGATAGTGCCAATACTATTTTTGAGCTCGGGCTGGCCTATGCAAGATCGAATGGGTTTACAGAAGCATTAGCTATTTTTTCTTGCCTGCTAGCGCATAAAAAAAATGATGTGCGGATTCCCTACAACATGGGATTAATTTATTCATTACTGGGAAAACATCAGCTTGCCTTGGAGGCTTACGACATCGCCCTGAGCATTCAGCCTTCGGATGCAGAGGTATTGATAAACAAAGGCTCCACTTGTAATGATTTAAAAAACTATGTTGCGGCACTCGAGACTTTGGAGCGTGCAATTCAAATGCGACCAGATATCCCTGAGGCCTGGTCGAATAAAGGCATTGCGCTGAATAATCTAAACCGCCATCAGGAGTCCTTGGATGCTTATAACCAAGCACTCCAACTTGATCCAAGCTATGCCGATGCATGGTCAAATAAAAGTGTGCCACTGAATAAATTAAAGCGTTATCAAGAGGCTTCTGAAGCATGTGATAAAGCATTAAGTTTGCGACCTAATTATGCTGAGGCGCACTACAACAAAAGCAATGCACTGTATGCGCTAAGACGCTTTGACGAGGTAATGACTCACCTTGATAAAGCGTTGAGCCTAAAGCCTAACTATCATGAGGCATGGGCAAATAAGGGTGTGATTCTGCATGAACTTGCGCGCTTTGATGAGGCAATTGCGCATTTCGATAAAGCGCTTGGCATAAAACCAGACTATCACGATGCATCTTGGAATAAGAGTCTCTCATTTTTGGTGCAGGGCAATTTTGAGGGCGGGCTTCCTCTCTATGAAAGTAGGTGGAAGGTTGAGAAGCTGATTGAAAACTCTGACAAGCGTTCTTTTGCTAAGCCGGTATGGCTGGGTAGCGAACCTCTAAACGGTAAAACAATTTTGCTTTATGGTGAGCAGGGTCTAGGAGACTTTATCCAGTTTTGTAGATATGCCAAATTAGTAGCTAATTTAGGGGCTAAGGTTATTTTGGAAGCTCCTGAGTCCCTCGCATCTCTAATGGGTGAGATAGAGGGGGTCTCACAAGTGGTAGTGAAGGGCGAAGAGTTACCAACTTTTGATTATCAGTGTCCATTATTAAGTCTTCCATTGGCATTTAAAACGAACTTAGCCACCATTCCAAATGCAAGTCCGTATATTCATATGGATGGGCTAACTCATAAAATGAGAGAGTGGCAAGAAAGACTCGGTACAAAGTCAAAACCACGGGTTGGCTTAGTTTGGAGTGGAAATTCCCAGCATGATAATGACCATAACCGTAGCCTATTGCTAAAAGATATTCTGCCTTTCCTCCCCGCGCAGTTTGAGTACATTAGCCTTCAGAAAGAAGTGCGTGAAGTAGATAAGCCAACACTTCAATCAAATTCACAAATTAGAAGCTTTACTGAGGAGCTGATTGACTTTAGTGATACAGCGGCATTAACTAGCGCCTTAGATCTGGTCATTAGTGTTGATACCAGCGTGGCACATTTAAGCGCTGCGCTTGGTAAGAAAACATTAGTCCTTTTGCCTCACACGCCAGACTGGCGATGGTTGCTAGATAGGTCTGACAGCCCCTGGTATCCATCAATGAAGTTATATAGACAGTCCAATATAGGCGATTGGAAAAGTGCACTTAGTGCTGTGAAGATCTACTTGGATAGTGATAAAAATTTCCAATAAGCACATCAAAGATCACTTGATTTGAGTAAGTGGTTATTTTTTGACTCCCTATATAAAGAGCACCAAGAAAATAATCTAACTTTATGGTGCATCCTTCATTTGGAGGGGATGTCGAGAAGACTTAAGGTGACTTGCTCTTAAGCGGGGTTGTGTTAGCGCCTACTTCTATGCCTTCCATTCCCCACTCTTGCCGCCACTCTTCTCCAAGAGCTTGACATCACCCATCACCATGCCACGGTCTACTGCTTTGCACATATCGTAGATGGTGAGTAGCGCAACTTGGACTGCGGTGAGAGCTTCCATTTCAACGCCAGTGGGTCCAGTTGTTTCGGCTCGGACTTGGCAAATAATGCTGTGGTGTTCCTTGTCTAGAGCGAACTCTAGGCTAACATGGGTAAGTGCTAGCGGGTGGCATAAGGGGATCAACTCTGAGGTCTTCTTGGATGCCTGAATGCCTGCAATTCTGGCAATTCCTAAAACATCCCCCTTTTTATGGTTACCAGCCTCCACCATCTCAAATGTTTGGGGGAGCATGGTGATCTTGCCTGTAGCTAGGGCAATTCGGTGGGTATTGGGCTTATCCCCAACATTGACCATATGGGCTTGGCCACTGGCATCAAAATGAGTTAGTTTGTTCATGGGATAAGTTTTACCATATAGGGATGGAAGTCATTAAGACATCAGAAAAATCATCTATTTTGAGGCGGATCTTGGCGGTCCAGCTCATATTGGCATTGGCTTGTCCCAGTGCTGGGATGGTTTACGCAGCTGGACCTGTCCCTGCATCTGGATCAGTCATTGGCGATGTTTCTGTGCAGGGTGAGTCTGCGGCTTTGCAGAATTTAGGTCGCGCAGTTCAGTCTCCCGATGCTAGGCCCTCTAATGCACCCACGCGAACCTCAATTGGTACCCAGCCTAATTTTGTATTGCCAGATATGGGCGACCCAGGTGGGGATAGCTTAAGTAGGCTTGATGAAAAGAAGTACGGCGAGATGATCATGCGTCAGATTCGTCCGGATGCAGATTACTCCAATGATTTACCGCTCTATGATTTTTTAAATCAAATGGAACGCCGCTTACTTCAAGCAGCTAAAAAGTTGCAGTTAGGTGGTGCCAATGAACAAGGTAGTGGCGCATATAACTTTGAGGTATTCGCAGTGAAGGATTCGAGCATCAACGCGTTTGCATTGCCTGGAGGTTTTATTGGATTTCATACTGGCTTAATCACCAGTGCTGAGTCAGACTCTGAGGTAGCTTCCGTGATGGGGCATGAGACAGGTCACGTTTTACAGCGTCACCTCGCTCGTCAGATGGATAAGCAGACAACGAATACGATGATTGCACTCGCTGGTATTTTGCTGGGCGCTTTAGCTGCATCACGCAATCCCGGCGCAGCCTCTGGACTGATGCAGGGCGGCCAAGCGGTTGCGATCAACAATCAACTGTCTTATTCGAGGGATGCTGAGCGTGAGGCAGATCGTATTGGTTTTCAGATACTGGCGGCTAGTGGCTATGATGTGAACGGCGCACCGGGATTTTTTCAGCGCCTACAAAAAGCAACTGGCATTATGGATAATGGCGTTCCATCCTATGTGCGTACTCACCCTTTAACGACCGATCGTATTGCTGACATGCAGGATCGTGCGCGCAATATTCCCGCTCGAAATGTTCCTAGTTCCGTGGAGTTTTATTTTATTAAGGCGCGTGCTCGAATGGAGCAATCCGGTAGCTCTAGTGGCATGTATGACTTGAAAAATACTTTTGAGGGCTATAGCAAGCAAGCGAATCCTGCCAAGCAAATGGAAGGTGTTTATGGTCTTGCATTAATTGCTCAAAAGCAGGGCAAGATAGACCAAGCCATAAGCTATTTGCAGCAAGCACGTAATTTAGCCAATAGCGCAAGTGCCCCAGGCTCACCTATTCAGAGGCAAAGCCTTTCTTTGGATATCACCTCATCTGAATTGGCTTTAGCCAAAGGCAAGAATGAAGAAGCACTGCAGATTGCTCAGGCTACCCTGAAGGCCTATCCCCAGTCTTATGCGGCAGGTGCTGCAATGATGAATGCTTACCTCAAGTTGGGACGTACAAATGACGCGATTGCTTGGTTAAAAGCACGCACCAGAGTTCAACCAAATGAGGTGTTGTGGTGGACGATGCTCTCCAATGCGTATGACCAGGCCAAAAATGTGCCTATGCGTCATTACGCTCTCGGGGAAAAATATGCCCTTGAAGGCGCTTGGCCTTCAGCAATTGAACAAATGAAAATTGCCAGATCTTCTGGAGGGGCTGATTTTTATCAGGCCTCTAGTATTGATGCACGTCTTCGTGAAATACAAAAACAATATCAAGAAGAGCTTAAGGAGCAGGGCAAGAAGATGCCCAGTTAACTAATGGCTAGGGGTTTTAATAAATCCAAAACGTTCCGCAAGTTCTGCTGAGTGAATGGGTTCAATGGGCAAGCTTCTATCGCCCCATTGCCAAGAACCTCTAAAACTACAGGCATCTTCCTGCACCTTGGATTGATCTGAGAAGAGATTTAAATCATGGTCATGTAGAAGGGCTACTGACAAAGACTCTACTTGAGTGAAAGTATTGCCATTAGAGGCATCTGCAATTGATTGAAGTGTGCTTCCTACGATGTAGATATTGCCTTTTTCATCGCTGAGTGCACGTTCAGGAATCATCGTTGTGCTGCACTGGGTTATTAGCTGCAAATCTTGAGAACCATTGCTTGCTGGGATCATCCGTGCGATCCAAGGCGTGGCATCTAAAGTGATAAATACGCGCTGAGGACCATTTTGAAAAAAGTATCTGCCCGCAGAATCATGCGCATAGTTTCGGGAGATGAATTCATTTAAGGCAACATGTTGTATGACACTTCCGGCAAGCTGATTGGCTTGTGCATATTCATCACGCATACGCCATTGGCCGCGACGATCTAGTGCTAGCCAACCAAAGCAGTCGGGGACATCAGGCCATTTAATTAACGATCGAAGAACTTGATCATCAAGCACTTAATGCAATCCGTGTGGAGTAGATGGTGCATCAAACGTATCTTCAGTGGAGTGGCTAGCATGCAGGTGTGCAATGCGCCAACCTTGACTGTCTTGCAGTAAGACTAAGGTGATATTAAGAAAGAACTCTGCTTCAATTTGATCTGCCCTCAGGTGGACCGCCTCAGTGGTGTCATAAACAGCGGCGCCAAGAACAGAATGGCTGATGCAGGCAATCGGCTCTAGAAAAAGCGCTTGCTTTGCTAGAAGACGCTCTAAACCAGCGCGAATCTCTGCATGGCCGCTTAGTCGGTGACCCTCGGGTAGAACGCAAGTAATCGAATCATCATCAAGCCAAATCGCTAAAGCCCCTTTAACATCTCGATGCTTTAATGCATCACGCCATGCATCGACTACATCATCTGCATTGTGAAAGAGTCTGGCAAGTTTAGGCATGGCTTACTTTCGAATGATTTGTATGGCGTTTAAAACGGTTTCTGGCGAAATGTCTTTTAAGCATTTGAGGTGTCCGAGGGGGCACTCTCTTTTGTGACACGGACTACAAGGTAGATTTAACCAAAGAACTTGGGCTTTGTCAGATAGAGGTGGGGTGTGATGTGGGTCACTGGAGCCAAAGATGGCAACTTGGGGCACCTTTAAGGCTGCACCAATATGCATGAGGCCAGAGTCATTGCTGACCAGCACTTTGCTCAAGGCAATCAGCGCAATTGCTTCGTCAAGAGTGGTGTCACCACACCAGTTATGTAGATGGTCGGGGTGATTTGTGGAGAGCTTAATGCTGTTTGCTAAGGCATGATCACCTTTGCTACCCAGAAGAATAATGTGGGCTTGCGGATCGCTTGCGATCAGCTTTTGAGCAAGCTGAGCAAAGTGCTCAGCAGGCCAACGTTTGGTCACGCCATACTCTGCTCCTGGGCAGAATACATACACTGCACTTTCATTGATGGCGGCTTGGTGTAATTTATTGCTTACAGAATTTTTTGCATCTGGAGAGATATTTAGCTTGGGATTTGCAAGATGATGTTCATCTGCTTCCTGACGGTGATTCACTGCTTTACTTAATGCAAGATAGTGATCAGCCATTGGAGGCCTATCAACTTTGCTGGGATTATCAAGAGCAAAATTAATTAAGCCAAAGCGCATTTCTCCGCGATAGCCGATGCGCAAAGGTATTTTGGCGAGCCAGGGAATTAATGCTGATTTAAAACTATTAGGTAAGACGAAGCAGGCGTCATATTGGTTTGCTTGTAATTGCTTTGCAAGTTTCTTGCGTAAACCCCATTGCAATTGTTTGTGAGCAAGCCCGGCTTCAATGATTTGATTGACCTCAGGGCATGCACGGTAAACCGGTGCAACCCAGGGACTTGCTAAGACGTCAATTTGAGATTGTGGATAGAGTGATTTGAGCTTAGCCAAGAGCGGCTGAGACATTACGGCATCGCCAATCCAGTTGGGCGCGATGATCAGAATACGGTTCATATGAGGTATCCCGACACAGCACCCCAAGCAGGGGTGCTGTTAGGCTTAGTGCCCGTGTGGCTCGGTGCCTGGGATCAGTTTGTACTCAGCGCCGCAATAGGGACACTTTGCTTCACCCGTTTTTGCAACATCTAAAAATACGCGTGGGTGCGAATTCCAGCTGGGTGTTTTATTAGTTGGGCAATGTAAAGGCAAATCTTTATTGCCATCAATCATTACAACTTGAGCTTCACTCATTCTTGGATTTCCTATTACTTAACGTAAGTCAACCAAGACTTGTACTTATCGCTTCTACCGTAAACGGCATCAAAGTAAGTCTTCTGAATTTTCTCGGTGATTGGGCCACGCTTACCGTCTCCAATAGTGCGATCATCCAATTCACGAATTGGCGTTACTTCAGCTGCTGTACCAGTAAAGAAGGCTTCATCAGCTGAGTACACCTCATCACGAGTAATGCGCTTCTCACGCAATTCATAGCCAAGGTCTTTGGCGATTTGCATAATAGAGTTACGAGTAATGCCATCTAAGCAAGATGCTAGATCTGGTGTGTAAATAATTCCATTGTTAATGATGAAAATATTTTCACCAGAACCTTCGGATACATAACCTTCGGTATCCAGCAAAAGGGCTTCATCGTAACCATTGGCCGTAACTTCTTGGTTGGCCAAAATTGAGTTGATGTAATAGCCAGATGCTTTAGCGCGAACAAGTGAAGAGTTCACAAAATGGCGGGTAAATGAGGATGTTTTGACTCGAATACCCTTATTCAGGCCATCTTCACCTAGGTACGCACCCCATTCCCAAGCGGCAATGGCGGTATGAATACTGTTGCCTTTTGGAGAGATTCCCAGCTTTTGGGAGCCAATAAAGATGATTGGGCGGATATAGCAAGCTTCTAGCTTATTGCTATTCACCACATCAATAATGCCCTTGGTGATCTCTTCAGGGCTATAAGGCATGTTCATTTGGAAGATCTTAGTGCCATTGAACAGGCGTTTTACGTGCTCAGGGAGGCGGAAAATAGCGGTGCCTTGGGGGGTTTTATAGGCTCGAATACCCTCAAAAACGCCCATTCCGTAGTGCAGGCTATGGGTTAGCACATGAACATTGGCCTCGCGCCAGGGAATTAGCTTCCCATCGGACCAAATAAAGCCATCGCGGTCGGACATCGACATTTTCTCTACCTTTTAAATATTTAATAAATTGGGTGGTTCAATTCGGTAAAACTGGGCATTGGGCAGGAGATTTTGGCCCCCAGAGCCACAAATGCATTTAAGTCTTTATTGTAGAGCAGGCAGGGCAGTTTCCGGGTCCCAATCCTTTGGGGTGGCTGACTCAGACGATTTAGAATGGAGCATTCCCCATAAACCATCAAATTGACCCATTCTCATGCCGGAATCCTTATTTAAAGTTAAACGTCTCAGCGACCTGGCCGCTTCTGGCCTTTTAAAGGGAAAGCGGGTATTAATCCGCGCCGACCTCAATGTGCCTCAAGACGACGTAGGCAATATCACGGAAGACACGCGCATTCGAGCTTCAATGCCTGCAGTACAGATGTGTTTGGATGCTGGTGCTGCGGTGATGGTCACTTCCCATTTGGGCAGACCAACTGAGGGTGAATTTAAGCCTGAAGATAGTTTGGCGCCTGTTGCAGATCGAATCGCTGCTTTGTTGAATCGCAAAGTTCCCTTGATAAGCGATTGGGTGAATGGTGGCTTTGAAGTGAATCCTGGCGAATTGGTTCTCCTGGAAAACTGTCGCTTAAATGTTGGTGAGAAAAAAAATAATGATGAGTTAGCAAAGAAAATTGCTAGCTTGTGTGATGTTTATGTAAACGATGCGTTTGGTACTGCGCATCGTGCCGAGGCTACGACACACGGCGTAGCTAAGTTTGCGCCCATCGCCTGCGCTGGTCCATTGATGGCTGCTGAGCTTGATGCCTTGAGTCGCGCGCTAGCTAGCCCTAAGCGTCCATTGGTTGCGATTGTTGCTGGCTCCAAAGTATCTTCTAAGCTCACCATCTTGAAGGCTTTGGCTGACAAGGTGGATGAGTTAATTGTTGGTGGTGGCATTGCGAATACCTTTATGTTGGCTAAAGGATTGCCTATTGGTAAGTCTTTAGCTGAACCAGACTTAGTTAATGAAGCTCGTGAAATTATGGAGATCATGGAAAAGCGCGGCGCGCATGTTCCGATTCCTGAGGATGTAGTGGTTGCTAATGAACTGTCACCTCTAGCACGCGCAAATCGCGTACCTGCAGATCAGGTTGCAGAAGATGACATGATTTTGGATATTGGTCCTAAAACAGCGGCGCGTCTGTCGATCATGCTGGCTCATGCGGGAACTATTGTGTGGAACGGTCCACTGGGTGTATTTGAGATTGATCAGTTTGGTGGCGGCACCAAGATGTTGGCTGCAGCAATCGCCCATTCACCAGCGTTCTCGATTGCTGGTGGTGGTGACACCTTAGCTGCGATTGCGAAATACGGTATTGAAAATCAAGTGGATTACATCTCTACTGGCGGCGGTGCTTTCTTGGAATTCTTAGAAGGTAAAACCTTGCCAGCCTTTGCAGTACTTGCTGAAAGAGCGAAAGACTAAATATGTTGAGAGCAACCAAGATCATTGCCACCCTAGGGCCGGCTTCAGAGAAGCCTGAAGTTCTAAGGGACATGATTCGTGCTGGTGTTGATGTGGTGAGGATGAATTTCTCTCACGGCACGGTGGCAGATCATAAGGCGCGCCATGATCTCGTGCGCAGTATTTCAGCAGAAGTTGGTAAGGAGGTTGGCATCATGGCTGATCTTCAAGGTCCAAAAATTCGCGTAGGTAAATTTGTTGATAGCAAAATTCTTTTAAAAGAAGGTGCTCAATTTATTTTGGATGTTGCTTGTGAGCTTGGC
>JBJOJF010000076.1:0-7678 GCA_046046735.1 Pseudomonadota bacterium | reverse complement strand
GAAACGCCGACTGCGCCGATGGTAAACCCATTTACCTCGATATTGACGCCGCCCTCTAACATGCCCGAAATATGTGGGGCAGATAAAAAGGAGGTGCGTCCGTTATTAATAATTTCTTCATAAACACGGCTTTCGCGTTTACCCATTGCTGCTGTGCGCGCTTTTTCTTGTGCAATGTAAGTAGATACAGGAGCGCAACCATCGCGACGAATTAAACCCAAGACATGACCACCATCATCACAAACGGCGATTGTCACTGCCCAATTATTTGCTGCAGCATGCTTGTTTGCCGCATCCAAAATCTTTTGAACATCAGCTTGGGTTAAATAAGGTTTAGTAGCCAACATGTTTACTCTTTCTGTCTCGAATATGTTTTATTTGATGAAAGTACTATCAATATAAGTACTTGAATTATAAAGGGTGTAACCGATCTATCTTGATAAATCGAGTTACACCCTGTCTCCGTCCAACTTACTGATTATTTGAGGAATTCTTGGGCAGCAACTACGCCGCTAGCCTTGGGTTTATAGCCCATGGCGCCCAAACTCATCTCCACCCCGGAAAGCGCAGCCATCAGACTGAGCTCATTACAGTCGCCCAAATGGCCAATACGGAATGCTTTACCCTTAATTTTTCCAAGGCCAGTACCTAAGGAAAGATTGAACTTTTGCAGAGCATGTTTGCGTAAGGCGTCTGCATCCATACCCTCAGGCACAGCTATACAAGTGAGCACAGGGGAATAACAGTCTGTATCTAGGCACTGGATTTCTAAGCCCCAAGCATTGACTGCCTCACGACATGCGGCCGCTAAACGTTGGTGACGAGCAAAGATCGTATCGAGACCTTCGGCCATCATCATTTCCATAGCTTCATGCAATCCGTACATCAAGTTAGTACTCGGGGTAGTTGGCCAATAACCTGTTTTATTGGATTCCAAAATCTCATCCCACGCCCAATAAGCTTTGTGCATTTTGTTATTTTTACTTGCTTCGATTGCACGTGGTGACAAGGCATTAAAACCAATTCCTGGAGGCAACATCAAGCCCTTTTGGGAGCCAGAGATAGTCACGTCGGCGCCCCACTTGTCATGCTCATAATCCGCCGAACCCAGGCCAGATACGCTATCTACCAGCAGTAGCGCTGGATGCTTCAAGGAATCAATTGCTTTTCTTACTGCGGCAATATTTGAGGTCACGCCTGTAGAAGTTTCGTTATGCACGACACACACTGCTTTAATTTCATGCCCAGTATCTTTGCGTAAACGCTCTTCAATAATGGATGCATCTACACCCCAACGCCAAGTATCTTGGCCGGGCTTACCAACAACTTCAACATCTAAACCTAGACGCTTACCTAAGGCACGCCATAAATTAGCAAACTGACCGGTCTCGTAGAACAACACCTTATCGCCGGGGCTCAATACGTTTACTAGTGCACCCTCCCAAGAACCGGTGCCCGAAGCAGAGTAAATAATGACTGGCTGCTCAGTTTTAAAAATCTTCTTAATACCCTCTAAGACCTTGAGGCCAAACTCGCCAAACTCAGGACCACGATGGTCAATGGTTTGGTAGCTAATGGCGCGTAGTACTCGTGATGGAACTGGGCTAGGGCCAGGTATATGGAGGAAATGGCGTCCCGACAGGTGATTATCAAGTTTTAGCATGCTTAGTCTCGCTTGGTTTTTGTAGTTAATCTTGCAGGCCAGTGTAAGGGAGTTTTTCTAAATTTACAATTTTGTATGCAAAATAATTTTCCATAATGTAAAAAATATGCCATTTAAAGGGTTATTTTTGACTAATGATCAGTTATAGTGATTATGTATACAAAATGTGAAGTATCACTAATGCACTTAAAACAGCATTAAATAGGCCCTAAATATGTTGCTAACCGCCCAGCCAAATACGCAAAATTTGCATGAAGCCACCTTCCAAAAGCTCAGATCTTTATTGGTCGAAGGTGTCATCACGCCTGGAAGCAAGTTAAATGAACGCGAGCTTGCTGAGCAACTCAACGTTTCTAGAACGCCGATCCGAGAGGCTATTCGACGTTTGGCGGCCGATGGCTTAGTAGAGCTAATCGCGAATCGTGGAGCAATCGCAATTCAACTCACGCGCGATGACATCCTCCATACCTTTGATGTCATTGCCAATCTAGAGGGCTACTCAGGTGAGTTGGCAGCAAAAAATATTAGCGCTCAAGCGCTCACCGAACTTGAAGCACTGCAATACGAAATGATGGCTTCTTATGCTCGTAGAGATTTATCAAGCTACTACCAACTAAACCTCAAGATTCATCAAGCAATTAATCAAGCCGCAAATAATCCCGTCCTAAGCCAACTGTTTACACAGGTTAACGCTCGCATTGAAGCACTTCGCTTCCGCTCTAATCAGGACGGCGTCAAGTGGGAGAAGGCCGTTGGCGAGCACCAAGAAATGTTAGATGCTTTAAAGGCTCATGACCCTGTACGCATGCGCAAGGTGATGATGCAGCACGTCATGAATAAACGTGATGTTGTTATTCAATTAATCGACTCAGAAACACTGACCAAATAAATCGTATGAATAAACCTCTTGATCTTCCTCTTCCAGAATCCGTTGCGAACAAAGCGGAGTTAGCCAAACGTCTGCGCCAAGAAACCTCTGGCGAGGTCATGACAGATATCGCCAGTCGTGGACGCTACGCCACCGATGCATCCATCTATCAAGCGATGCCAGTAGCGGTATTTGTCCCTAAGACTGCGGAAGATATTGCAACGGCTATTCAGATTGCTGCTGATCTTGGTGTGCCTGTATTACCTCGAGGAGGAGGCACTAGTCAGTGTGGCCAAACCACCGGCACCGCACTTGTGATTGATAACACTAAATACTTTCGCAAGCTCTTACATGCTGATCCTGAAAAAGCAACAGCAATTGTTGAGCCTGGCATTGTTTTAGATCATCTCAATGCAGCCTTAAAACCCCATGGACTTTGGTACCCAGTTGACGTCTCGACAGCTGGACAGGCAACCATCGGCGGCATGGCTGGTAACAACTCCTGCGGTAGTCGCTCGATTGCTTACGGCAATATGGTGCACAACGTTCATGGAATTGATGCATGGCTGGCTAACGGCAAAGTCGCTCATTTTGGCAACTATGCAGAGAGCTCTGGCGCAGCAAAACAGCTTGGCGACTTCGTGAAAGGTTTAGCCAATAAACTCCAACCAGAAATAGAAGCGCACTTTCCGAAGGTCTTACGTCGCGTAGCTGGTTACAACTTGGATATTTTTCATCCGCAGAGCGAACTTCCTTACACGCAAGATGGCAGCGTTAACTTAGCTCACTTATTAGTTGGTAGCGAAGGTACCTTAGCGTATTTCAAATCACTCGAACTCAAACTCGCACCCTTACCGCAGCACAAAGTACTCGGAGTCGTGAACTTTGCTAGCTTCTTCAAGGCCATGGATAGTGCTCAGCATATTGTCAAACTGGGCCCTACTGCGGTAGAGCTTGTGGACCGCACCATGATTGATTTAGCGCGCCACAATCCGAGCTTCAAGAAAACCATTGAGACAGCACTCATTGATCCAAGCGGTCAAACACCAGAAGCCATTTTGTTAGTGGAGTTCTCTGGTGAAGCTCATGCACCCTTACTAGAGAAAATTAAATCCCTACAAAGCCTAATGGGAGACCTAGGATTGCCGGGCACAGTAGTACCTATGCCGGATGCCGGTTTACAAAAGAATTTATGGGAAGTGCGTAAGGCTGGTCTTAACATCATGATGAGCCTAAAAGGTGATGGCAAACCCGTTAGCTTCATTGAAGATTGCGCTGTACCACTCGAAAGTCTTGCTGAATACACTCAGGCACTCACCGATGTATTTTCTAAATACGGTTCTCGTGGAACCTGGTATGCGCATGCATCCGTAGGCACACTTCACGTCCGCCCTATTTTGGATATGCGACGTGATGGCGCCCAGAAGATGCGCGCTGTTGCAGAAGAGGCCTCAGCCCTAGTTCGCAAATATAAAGGTGCATACAGTGGCGAACACGGAGATGGACTGTGTCGTGGCGAATGGATCTCCTGGCAATTTGGACCAAAGATTACTGAAGCCCTAGGTGAAATCAAAAACGCCTTTGATCCGAAGGGTTTATTTAACCCCGGCAAGATCATTGATCCACCCAAGATGGATGATGCAAGCAACTTCCGCTTTCCGCCTAGCTACAAAGTCATCCCACTAAAACCAGCGCTCGATTGGTCAGCGTGGAATGTACAAAACAATCCGGTCACAGAAGAAACCAGTGCACCTGGCACCGGTGGCGATCCTGCAATGGGTTTAGCCAAAGCGGTAGAGATGTGTAACAACAATGGTCACTGCCGCAAATTCGATGCCGAAGTAATGTGCCCAAGCTACCGCGTGACACGAGATGAAAAGCATCTGACTCGTGGCCGAGCAAATACTTTGCGTCTAGCACTATCCAATCAGCTAGATATCAAAGATGAAAGCTCTCCTTTAGGTAGTGACGCCATCAAAGAGGTAATGGAGTTATGCGTGAGTTGCAAAGCCTGTCGCCGCGAGTGTCCTACTGGCGTAGATATGGCAAAAATGAAAATTGAGTTCTTGTCTGCTTAC
Organism: Pseudomonadota bacterium; assembly: GCA_046046735.1. Classification (GTDB taxonomy): domain Bacteria; phylum Pseudomonadota; class Gammaproteobacteria; order Burkholderiales; family Burkholderiaceae; genus Polynucleobacter. The sequence continues at coordinate 3,069 of JBJOJF010000076.1, read as the reverse complement.
AAGAAACGTGTTGGCCACTCCCTACGAGATTTAGCGGTAGCGTATTTACCTAAATATGCCCCAATGATTAGCAATATCCCGGGACTACCTGCTTTACTCAATCTTCGCAATCACATTCCCCTCATTGCAAAGCTGCAAGAATGGTTTATGGGCATCTCCGCCCAAAGAAGTTTGCCGGTTTGGAAAGCAAAGAATTTCTGGTCAAACCAAGAAGTGAATGCCCCCCATCAATTCACACCTGCAGAACTAGCTCAAGTGGATCAAGCGGGCAATAAAGGCGTAGTACTGCTCGCCGATACCTTCAATGCATATTTTGAAGATGAGAACTTGCGTGCCGCTCTGGCGGTATTAAAAGCGGCGGGATATCGCGTTCACACTCCACAAAAATCCAAAACAGCTAGTGATAGCAGCAATACCTGCTCAAAAGAATTTTGCTGTGGCCGTACCTATTTAGCTGCCGGCATGGTTGATAAGGCTAAGGCAAGTCTGGATGAATTAGTGAATCACCTAGCGCCGTTTGCAGAAAAAGATATTCCCATTATTGGCTTAGAGCCGTCCTGCCTCTTCACCCTTAAGGACGAAGCCTTAGTCATGGGCTTTGGGGAACGCGCTGTGCGTGTCAGTAAGCATGCGCAACTCTTAGAAGAATTTCTGGCAAGCGAAGCCAAGGCTGGAAAATTGAAGCTATCACTCAAAGCCGCTACCCGCCCTGTGTTATTTCATGGTCATTGCCATCAGAAATCCTTCGCTGCCGTGACACCTGCTCTTGAGCTCCTAAAGCTCATCCCCAATGCGGAACCTAAGCTGATTGAGACATCTTGCTGCGGTATGGCAGGTAGCTTTGGATATGAGGCAGAGCATATTGATGTGTCCAAGCAAATGGCTGAAGCTAGCCTCCTGCCTGCCATTCGTAAATCACCAGATAGTTGGGTGGTGGCGGATGGAACGAGTTGCCGCCATCAAATTGCCGATGGCACTCAGAGGGATGCCGTGCACATTGCCAAGATATTGGCTGCTCACCTCTAAGGTAGTCGCCTAACGCATTACGCCGTAAGAAAGCATTAGCAAGGTTCCAGTCAATAAGGCTGGAACCAAGCGACGTGTTGGTTTAGAAACCATCACAGCAATACTGAGCACGCAAATGAGAATCCGGATCCAAATGGGTACCGTGCTCAATAAGCCAACTGGCATCAATACCATGCGCACTGTGAGCGCCGCTACCATTGCGTAAGTTACTGCAGATAGCCAACGAAAAATTTCACTATCTTGATTAATGCGATTGGAAAGTAGTACGCCAATGGCTCGGCAGATATAAGTCCCAAGGGTCGCACCCAATAGAGCTATCCACAAACCCCAGCCGGAGAGGATAGTGCTAGTCATCCAATCACCCCCGCTCTTTTGCGTATCAGTTTTCTATCAACTAAATATGCAATCGTTCCAGCAACAAGACCCGTCGTTAGCAAGCTCGTGTCACGATCTAAGATGTAGAACATGGGTCCCATTACAAAACCTAAGCCAATCGCGATTCTGTTAACCCAAGGCTTCACTTCAGTAAAGGTGAGTAAGAAAAATAAAGGGTTGATAAACACGAGACCAAGGGTCACGGCGACTGGCACCATACCAGCCAGATAGAAACCTAAGATCGTCCCCGGAATAGAAATTAGCCAACACAGTAAGCCGAGCCCAACGAAATAACTCAAGCGATGCTTAGCCTCAATCGCATGAAACTCTCGCATCGAAATTGCCCAAGCTGTCATGGCCAATAAATGAACCGAAGCATATAAGCCACGATTACGATCTTTATCATGCAGCTGAGGGAAAAGTGTGACGGTCATCGTAATAAAACGAGTGGATGTCAGTGTGACAGCCAGGGCAATTGCTATTGCTGAAGAGCCGGTAATCGCCATCTCCAATAAAACAACCTGGCCAGGCAAAGCAAACATCAAAAAGCTACTGGCTCCAGTAAACCAAACATCTAAACCATTGGTTTTACCCATGGCACCAAAGCCCACCATGCCCGCAAATAAAACCATCGCTGGAGCGCCAGCAGCATCTTTAATACCCGCCCAAAAAGCTTCGCTTCGATTTTGAAAGCGCTGAAGTGCTACGGATCCACCCTGAGCATCGCTAGGATTTATAGGGCTTGGATCAGACTTAGACATGGGCCTATTGTAAGAGTTCGCATTTGGGGCGCCAAATTCAGGCGCTAAGTGCCCATTCAATATGCTCAGCCACCAATGCATCGGCCTGGACTAATGCGCTAGTAAGAGCCTCTCTAATGGCCAACTTTTCAGCATTAGGTACGTCATTTGCCATTAATGCATTACCCAAGGCCACTGCCAAATTTCGCCTCCAGCGGATATACCCTATCCGACGAATGGCGCTGCCCTCATGTCGCTTCTCAAACTCCGCTTCCGTCCAAGACCAAAGCTGCAGCAAACTCGCTCTACCCAAACCATGACGTTCTGCAAAATCTGGCAGCGCAGTGCGCTGGGCAAACTTATTCCACGGGCAAATCAGCTGACAGTCATCACATCCATAAACCCGATTACCAATTGCCTTACGAAATTCAACTGGAATGGAATCTGGATTCTCAATCGTTAAATAGGAAATACAACGACGGGCATCCAATTGATATGGCGCAGTGATTGCTTGTGTTGGGCATACCTCAATGCAAGCTTGGCAGGTGCCGCAATGGGATTCTTGCTCTTGATCAATCGGCAAAGGAACATCAACCAAGATTTCACCTAAAAAGAAGGTTGATCCAGACTCACGATTCAGCAGCAAGGTGTGCTTTCCACGCCAACCCAAGCCAGCCTTACGAGCTAACTCCACCTCCATTAATGGTGCGGAATCTGTAAAGACGCGATATCCAAAGGTACCGATTTTTTCTTCAATCATCTGCGCAAACTCTTGCAAGCGATTACGCAATACCTTGTGATAATCACGTCCTCGTGCATACATCGAGACCGTAGCTTGCGTCGGCTGAGCTAAACGCGACCACTCGACATCGAAATTAATATCTGGAGGCAGATAATTCATCGTCACACAAATGACTCGGACGGTTCC
>JBJOJF010000075.1:0-9697 GCA_046046735.1 Pseudomonadota bacterium | reverse complement strand
TCATCCACCACTGCCCAGCAAAGCTAATTGCAAGAACACCGGTCAACATAATGACCGATATCACGATCAAAATACCTACGCCGGGCAATTCTCTGAAATGCTGCAAATCTGGCGCAAACTGATTTGGGAAGACCGTAATAATGGCGTGCATTACGGATCCAAAAACACCGTCGAGCAGGCCCAAGCCCCATGCAATCACCCAAATAGTGATCGACATTGGTGCCCACACCAAAATCCCTGCGATAAAGTATTTTTTCATGTCCCTATGCTTGCGCTTTGCCTAACCTAGCATTTTAGCGGTTTAAGCGTAGGACGGCGACAGACTAATAAAGACCTAGGCCAATTATCAAAATTCCAGCCAGGAAGCCGCCAGCAAAGAGTAAAGCCCCGACCAAAAGGCGATGGGTACGCCTTTCTTGCAATAAAAGCCCTTTTAAGACCTCTAATTCAAGGTTTTGCTCCTTTTTTGGGCCACGCCCTTGGGCCAAACTCTCCGCAATTAAGCGTGGAAGGGTCGGCAAAATTTGCGCCCAACCTGGAGCCTCAGCCTTAATACCATCAACTAAAGCCCTCCAGCCCAATTGTTGACTGACCCACTTTTCCAAAATTGGTTTGGCAGTTTTCCAAAGATCCAGATCGGGATCGAGTTGACGGGCAAGCCCCTCAACGTTCAAGAGGGTTTTTTGTAACAGGGTGAGTTGAGGCTGAATTTCCACCTTAAAGCGACGCGATGTTTGGAATAGACGCATCAGCACAATACCCAGAGAGATTTCTTTTAATGGGCGGTCAAAGTAAGGCTCACATACCGAACGGACTGCCCCTTCTAACTCCTCAACACGAGTATCTGCAGGAACCCACCCGGATTCAATATGCAATTCCGCAACACGACGGTAATCCCGATTGAAGAAAGCCAAGAAATTTAAAGCAAGATAGCTTTTATCTGACTGACTCAATGCTCCGACAATTCCAAAATCTAATGAAATAAATCGACCAAATGTTTCTGGCTCCAAGCTAATCATGATGTTGCCTGGATGCATGTCGGCATGAAAGAAGCCATGCTGAAATACTTGAGTGAAGAAAATCTCCACACCATCCGCAGCCAACTTTTTAAAATCTACACCAGCAGCACGTAACTCTGCGGAACGCCCAATGGAGATGCCATTCATTCTCTCCATCACAATCACGTTGGTATGACATAGATCCCAGTACATCTCGGGAATCATTAACTTTTTCGAGTCGACAAAGTAGCGGCGTAGCTGACTTGCATTGGCCGCTTCACGCATGAGATCTAACTCATCGTGCAAGTGCGTATCGAACTCTGCAACATTCTCACGCGGCTTTAAGCGTCTACCATCTTCTGAACTTTTCTCAATGATTCTCGCTAAGTCATACAGCAATGCAAGATCGCCCTCAATCACCGGAAGGATGCCTGGACGCAAAACTTTAATCGCTACAGCACGACCTTCCCATTCAGGATGCTTCTCGGTTCCACGCAACAAGCCAAAGTGAACCTGAGCCACAGAGGCGCTAGCTACGGGCGTTGCATCAAAGCTAATAAATACTTCTTCAATAGATTGCCCAAGCGCTTTTTCAATTAAGCGACCCGATTCCTCATTAGAAAAAGGTGGGACCTGATCTTGTAATTTTGCCAACTCATTGGCGATATCTTCAGGCAGCAAGTCACGACGTGTCGATAACACTTGGCCAAATTTGACAAAGATAGGACCAAGAGACTCTAGCGTTAAACGAATGCGCTCACCTCTTGGCAAGGACTCGCCGGGAGAAGTCCAGCAAATAACCGTTAATACGCCTTTTTTGAATCCTGGCTTCAGAATATCGCGCAATAAAGGCAACATTCCAAAGCGCCATGCTGTAAAGAAAATAAAATAAAGACGAGCAAGTCGACGCACGATGAACTACCCTTTTTTCTCTAAAAGTTGTACGCGCTTTTCCATACGATCAACCGCATCGCGCAGCTCGCTTAATTCATTCTTGCGCACCATAAAATCTCGTTTATTCAAGAGTACTTTTTTCTCTTCGCTGACATACTCCAGCACATTCTCTAATAAATCTTTTGCAGCTGAACGTCCGGCGGAAACAAATTGTTTGCCTTGACGAACTGCAAAATTAGCAGGGGCATCGCCAATAAAATGCGCTAAGTCCTCTTCATATTCCCAGCGTACTTGTCCGGCCAATCGACCAAGTAGTTGAGCAAGCTCAGCATCACCAGAAACCTTAACAGCTTTGATAGCCTGTTCCCTTAACCCTCCAGAACTTGCAGCAATGGCACTGAGTACATCTGCAGAGATTTCTAAACTCAATGAAGGGTTTTGACAATTCTCAATGCTAACTAAGAGACCCTGATCGTTAATCTCAAAGCAGAGATTACCAATGGGCAACTGCAAAGCAATCGACTTATCAGCATGTTTTGCTAACTCAGCCATGGCCCAGGGCTCAGCCTTAAGAACGTGATTTATCCCGCGGCAGATGGCAGCAGCTGCAATATTGTGCGTAACAGGAGAAACAGCGTTCATAAGTGTAAAAAACCCGCACAAGTGCGGGCTTTCGATGGAAAGTACCTTAAGCTTAAACCAACTGCGTGATACCCGCCAGTACCCAGCCTCCAGGACCCGCTACCGGCTTACTTAAATTCCAGATTTCAGAGAAATTATTTGCCGGGGCGCCAAGTTGCTCACGAATAGTGCCTGTAAATTGGACGCTGCAGAAGTAAGTATTGTCAGCAGTTTCAATACCCAATAATTGTGCATTGAGCGAAACTACATCAGTCTGATTTGCACTGTCAGCGCGACCTGATAGGTCCTGCTCGATAGTCGCAAACATCTCTGGAGTAGTGTATTCACGCAAAGCAGCTAGATCACCTTGATCCCAAGCCTTTTGCAAACCTACGAAATACTGCTTGGCATTTTCCAAAAATGCTTGCTGATCAAAACCAGGAGGCAAAGTTGATTGAAACGGTGCAGGCTCAGCGGCAACACCACCAAATGCACTAGCAGCAGGAGTAAATGCCGGCTCCTGTCTTGCTGGAGTATTCATTGCCGTACGCTGCATTCCTTGTGAAGGAATGTTGGCATTTGCACCAGCGCCAGATAAAGCTGGCAACAATCTTCTAATGATGAACATGATGGCAAAGCCAGCCAACACTGCAATCAACAGTCCTGTAATTAGTGAGGATGCGGCCTCCCCCAAACCAAAATGGGAGAGTAGGTAACCAATACCGAGTCCCGCTGCTAAGCCGCCGAGGATGCCACCCATACCGCCAAAACGGCTTGGTGCAGGCGCCTGTGGAGTTGGAGCAGGTGCAGCAGGTTGAGCTTGCTGCGCTGGCTTTTGCACAGGAGCAGCTTGCTTTTGAATCGGTGCACTTGGTGCTTTACCAATACTCTTGCCGCCACCTAAACGGGCAGCATTAGCAGGGCCTACTGTTGCAAATATCAAACTCAGACTCAAAATCGCTGCTTTGAAAAAATGCTTATTCATCTTTTATCTCCTAAGGAACTGCCTTAATACTGAACTGCCAAAAACTTCACGAATTTTAGTATTTAATACCAATATGCAAAGCAACGATACCCCCAGTCATTCTGTGGGTTTCAACTTCATCAAAACCTACCCCCAGCATGATGTCTTTTAAAGCCTCGGCATCAGGGTGCATGCGAATAGATTCAGCCAAATAACGATAGCTTTCTGAGTCTTGAGCTATTTTCTCCCCAAGCCACGGCAAAATCTTGAATGAATAAGCGTCATATACAGGCTGTAAAAACGCATCTGGCTTGGAGAACTCCAAAACCATCACCCGTCCACCCGGTTTAATGACGCGGCGCATCTCACCCAAAGCAACATCCTTATGGGTCATATTCCTCAAGCCAAAGGCTACCGTGACCACATCAAAGTGATTGGCTGGGAAGGGAATTTTTTCTGCATCAAACTGAACACAGGGCAATGCCAATCCCTGGTCTAAAAGACGATCTCGACCGACTCCCAGCATGGAGGCATTAATGTCACTTAACCAAACTTGTGCGTCAGCATTGTGACCCCAGCCTGCAGCGCGCGCAAAAGCTGCTGCTAAATCTCCAGTACCGCCAGCAATATCCAATACCTTTTGTCCAGGTCGAACTTGGGCACGGGCAATCGTAATTTTTTTCCACACACGATGTAGTCCAAATGACATCAAGTCATTCATCACATCGTACTTACTGGCCACCGAATGAAATACCTCAGCGACCTTGCCAGCCTTTTCAGCTTCATCGACGCTTTGATACCCAAAGTGAGTCTTACTCATAATCTTCGCTCTATCTGATTCTTGCTTAATGACTACCGCAGGATTTACCACCAGCAACACTCATAGGAGCATCGCGGTCTAAGCCAGCAGCAGCTAATTTATCTAGATGCTATTTCCACAACTCATCTTGGTGTTCACATAAGAAGTGCAAATAATCCCAAGAGTACAACCCGGAGTCATGTCCATCAGAAAAAGAGGGCTTGAGGGCGTAATGGCCCACTGGCTCAATATTGGCAATTAAGACATCACGCTTACCCGTTTGCAAGGTCTCTTGGCCAGGACCATGACCTTGCACCTCTGCAGAGGGTGAGACAACTCTCAAAAACTCGAATGGCAATCGATAGGTCTTGCCATTCTCATAGCTCAGCTCTAATACTTTAGATTGCTGATGAACCACAATATTGCTTGGAATCATTAAACCAATACCCTCTCAATGCCGCCTTGGTTGGCTTTTGTGACATAGTCCTGCATCCAATCTTTGCCCAGTATTTTCTGCGCCATCTCAACAACGATGTAATCGGCAGTGGTATCACTATCAGCATCAAAACGCGTTAAGCCCTGTAAGCATGATGGGCAGCTGGTCAGCACTTTGACATCACCAGTGAAGTCACCTTTACGGAGATCATTAGCGCCCTTCTCCATCTCAATCTGCTTACGGAAGCGCACTTGCGTAGAAATATCCGGGCGAGTAACTGCAAGCGTTCCAGACTCACCACAGCAACGATCATTTTTAGCAATTGCTTTACCGTCTTCAAGCTGAATAAGTTCATTCACTGTCTTGAGAGGGTCTTGTAACTTCATTGGGGAATGGCAAGGATCGTGATACATATACTTCACACCAGTCACATTGGAAAGCTTGACACCCTTCTCGAGTAAATACTCATGAATATCAATGATTCGGCAGCCAGGGAAAATCTGCTCGAATTGATATCCAGCTAGTTGGTCATAACAAGTTCCACAAGAGACCACCACAGTCTTGATATCTAAATAATTCAGAGTATTAGCAACGCGATGGAAAAGCACGCGATTATCAGTAATCATCTTCTCGGCTTTATCGAAGTCGCCATTGCCACGCTGAGGATAGCCACAACATAGGTAACCTGGAGGCAATACTGTTTGCACGCCTACATTCCACAACATAGCTTGGGTTGCCAAACCTACCTGGGAGAACAGTCGCTCTGAACCACAACCCGGGAAATAAAAAACCGCCTCAGTATCAGCCGAAGTTGTTTTTGGATCACGAATAATGGGCACGTAATTTGCATCTTCAATATCAAGTAAAGCGCGTGCAGTTTTCTTGGGCAAGTTTCCAGGCATCTTCTTGTTCACAAAGAAAATTACCTGCTCTTTAATATTCGGCTTGGTTACCGTAGCTGGTGGATGCGCAGTTTGCTTACGTGCCAACTTACGGAAAATATCGTTACCCAAACGCTGAAGCTTATAACCCCAACCAATCATGGTCTTGCGAGCCAACTTGATTGTGTCTGGATCTGTCGCATTCAAGAAAAGCATTGAGGCAGCCGTTCCTGGATTAAAGCGTTGCTGACCCATTTTGCGCAACAAATTACGCATATTCATGGTGACATCGCCAAAGTCAATTTTGACTGGGCATGGTGTTAAGCATTTATGACAGACGGTGCAATGCGCCGCTACGTCATCAAACATTTCCCAATGGCGAATCGATACACCGCGGCGTGTCTGCTCTTCATATAAGAAGGCCTCAATCAATAGTGAGGTAGCCAAAATTTTGTCACGCGGACTGTAAAGTAAATTAGCGCGTGGTACATGGGTTGAACAAACAGGCTTGCACTTACCGCAACGCAAGCAATCTTTTACGCTGTCTGCAATCGCACCAATATCACTTTGCTGCATGATGATGGACTCATGCCCCATCAAGCCAAAACTTGGCGTGTAGGCCATGCTGAGGTCAGCATGCGGCATTAATTTGCCTTTATTGAATCTACCTTCTGGATCTACGCGCTTCTTATAGGCACGAAAATCTCTTAACTCATCTTCAGTCAAATACTCTAACTTCGTAATACCAATGCCGTGCTCACCAGAAATCACACCATCTAAAGAGCGTGCTAATTTCATAATGCGATCAACCGCACGATGCGCATCTTGCAACATCTCATAGTCATCAGAGTTCACAGGAATGTTGGTATGAACGTTACCGTCACCAGCATGCATGTGCAGCGCTACAAAAACACGCTTACGCAAAATATTTTTGTGAATAGCCTCTAACTCATTAAGGATTGGCTCAAATGCCATGCCTCCAAAAATGATTCTCAACTCTGCACGGACTTCATTTTTCCAGGAAGCGCGCAAGGTGTAATTTTGCAATTCTGGGAAATGGGTATCCATGTGAGTCAACCACCCAGACCAACGAGCACGAACATTGGCAATAAGCTCTAAGGCTTGTTGAACGCGATCACCCAAAATCTCCGCTGTGGGGATTTCATATTCTTCATCCCCTTTTCCTAAGGGCAGGGAGCTCTTCTTCAAGAAGGTCTCAAGACCGTCTAATACTTGTAATTTATTTTTGAGTGAGAGCTCAATATTGATACGCTCAATACCTTCGGTGTACTCACCCATCCGCGGCAAAGGAATGACCACGTCTTCATTAATCTTAAATGCATTGGTATGACGAGCAATAGCGGCTGTTCGCGCGCGATCAAGCCAAAATTTCTTACGTGCTTCTGCGCTCACAGCAACAAAGCCTTCACCCACACGATTGTTGGCCATGCGTACTACTTCACTGGTTGCTGCAGCTACAGCCTCCTCATCATCACCAGCGATATCGCCAATCAAAACCATCTTAGGCAAGCTATTGCGCTTGGATTTGGTGGAGTAACCAACCGCCCTTAAGTAACGATCGTCTAAGTGCTCTAGACCAGCAAGAATGGGACCACCATTTTTGCTCAAGCCATCAAGGTAAGCCTTAATTTCAACAATACTTGGGATCGCTTCTTGGGCTTGGCCAAAAAATTCTAAGCAAACTGTGCGCATGTGCTTCGGCATGCGATGCAATATCCAAGTAGCGCTTGTAATTAAACCGTCGCATCCTTCTTTTTGAACGCCGGGTAAGCCTGATAAAAACTTATCAGTAACATCCTTGCCCAAACCTTCTTTACGAAACCGCTTACCTTCTACTTCCAGAATTTCTGTTTCAAGAATGCGCTCGCCTGGCTCACTTAAACCATCTGACCAAGTGAGTTGAAAGCGCACTGTTTCTACTTCATGAATTTTTCCAAGGTTATGATCCAAACGCACCACATCTAACCAGTTGCCCTGTGGATCAACCATGCGCCAGCTAGCCAAGTTATCAAGTGCAGTACCCCAAAGCACGGCTTTCTTACCACCTGCATTCATGGCGATGTTGCCACCAATACAACTAGCATCAGCCGAAGTTGGATCAACCGCAAACACAAGACCAGCATGCTCTGCAGCATCTGAGACCCTGCGAGTAACGACACCAGCACCAGTGAAGATCGTAGATACTTCATGCTCTACGCCTGGTAATTTTTTTCTCTGTACGGGATCAATGTCTTGTAACTTTTCAGTATTAATTACTGCCGACATCGCGTAAAGAGGAATAGCGCCGCCGGTATAACCAGTACCGCCTCCGCGCGGAATGATGGTCAAGCCTAATTCGATACACGCTTTTACCAAGCCAGGTATTTCTGATTCGTAATCTGGCTTTAAGACAACGAGTGGAAACTCTACGCGCCAGTCAGTTGCATCAGTAACGTGAGCTGCACGTGAAACGCCATCAAAACAAATATTGTCGGCAGCAGTATGCTTACCAAGCGTCTTTACTGCCCGCTTACGAATCTCTGCAACTTCTTTAAAGCCTTGCTCAAAACTCTCAACAGCTTGATGAGCCGCATTTAGTAGAACTTGTACTTGTTCAGCAGATTCACCACTGGAGCGTTTTTTTACTTCGCCAAGACGATGCCAAAGTGCATCGATCAATAATTGACGGCGATTAGCGTTGTCGAGCAAATCATCTTGCAAGAAAGGATTGCGCTGCACTACCCAAATATCACCCAGCACTTCAAATAACATGCGTGCTGAACGACCGGTACGACGAACCCCACGCAAATCATTGAGAACGCGCCAAGACTCCTCGCCCAAGAGGCGAATTACGATTTCACGATCGGAAAATGAGGTGTAGTTGTACGGAATCTCGCGGAGACGGGGGGAACCCGCTTCAGCATCCAGCAACTGATTCAAAGCTATCGGTGCGTTCATAGCGTCATATTTGATAAATAAGCATTTTAATAGAGTGATCTTGATATTGGCAGGAAACCAAGAAAGTTGTTGGTTACGGCCATAAAACCTTGCAAAACTAAGGGCTTAGAGCCCATTCATGGTACGCTCATCGCATGGCAACGAACTATTTAAAGAAAATTTTATCGGCCCGTGTCTACGATGTGGCCAGGGAAACAGAGCTTCAACTAGCCCCCGAACTCACAAAACGCTTAGGCAACCAAGTTTTACTCAAAAGAGAGGATAACCAGCCGGTTTTCTCCTTCAAACTGCGGGGCGCCTATAACAAAATGGCCCATTTACCCCCAGAAGCACTGAAACGGGGGGTTATTGCTGCCTCTGCTGGCAATCATGCCCAGGGCGTAGCCTTGGCAGCGGCAAAAATGAAATGTAAAGCCGTCATCGTGATGCCCCTGACCACCCCCAGCCTCAAAATCGATGCTGTTAAAGCACGTGGCGGCCCTTGGGTCGAGGTCATTTTGCATGGGGAATCCTATAGCGACGCCTTTAAATACTCAGAGCTTTTAGAGAAAAAGCGGGGATTAACCTTTGTTCATCCTTTCGATGATCCAGATGTGATTGCTGGACAGGGAACGATCGCCCAAGAAATCTTTCAGCAATATCAAGAACCCATTGATGCGATTTTTGTAGCAATCGGTGGTGGTGGTTTGATCGCTGGTATTGGCGAGTATGTCAAAGCGGTAAGCCCTAAGACAAAAGTCATTGGCGTACAGTCAGTTGACTCGGATGCAATGAGAAGATCCCTTGAAGCCAATAAGCGCATTGAGATGAAAGATGTTGGTCTTTTTTCCGACGGTACTGCCGTCAAGCTAGTTGGTAAAGAAACTTTCCGTATTTGCAAGCGGGTAGTAGACGACATCATCACCGTAGATACCGATGAGATCTGCGCTGCTATTAACGATGTTTTCACCGACACACGTAGCATCCTCGAGCCTGCTGGCGCCTTAGCCATTGCGGGCATGAAGAAATACGTTGAAAAGCATCGCCTAAAGAAGAAGACATTAGTGGCTATCGCTTGTGGTGCCAATATGAACTTTAGTCGCCTGCGATTTGTTGCCGAGCGCGCTGATGTTGGAGAATTTCGTGAGGCAGTCTTTGCGGTAACGA
>JBJOJF010000074.1:0-4095 GCA_046046735.1 Pseudomonadota bacterium | reverse complement strand
CTACCCAACGCTTATCTCCAAACAATGACATAGTCTGACCCGCGTTGAGCAATTGACTCCAATCAAAACCGCGCTCCTGCAACAGGACTTCGCGCTCGGTATATCCCATCTTTCTTGCAGTGGATCTCAACTGATCCATTGCTTCCATCATTAAAAGAGGTTCATCCCCACTAAAAACATAAAGGGGTTTTAATGAGGCTGCTGACTTTAAAGATTGCAGATGAGTTTGTAGCGCATCACTCTTAACCATGTGAAGAGTCCATCATCACTTAGAAGTTTCTAGCTCTTGGCGCTCTAGCAGAAGCAGATATTCGACGCAAAATCTGAACTGCGAGATCTCGTCTCATCAAACCAAGGAATGCCTGCATTTGCGCATCATTTGCCAAGACAGTGGAGACAGAGAAATCCATATCACGAGTCATATAGATTTCTGCTTCCGGGACAATTTCGTTGCCGGCCTTATCAAACACCCTAAACCCAACGCGAATATTTAGACGGTAGGCAGAAATCTGACCGCTTGAGTTATAGGCCAGAATTTCACGGCTAGTGACTTCATTGGTAATTTCTAACAACAGGTCGGCATCAACAGGATTAATGGCTACCTTAGTATCTGTACCGGTCAAAATGGCTGTTTGTAAATCCGCCCGCATTGGTGGGGAAGGATTTCCAGTAATCGCAATTGCCTTAAATGGCAAATCCACCATACCCTTCAAGCGATAACCGCAGGCAAGCAATCCGCTAATAGGCGCTAAAACTATCAAACCTAATATGCCGCGTCTAAGATTATTTGCACTCATCTGATTAGCTCTTTTCAAAATACGTCTTTAGCGAATTAGGCCACGATATTAATTAAACGACCTGGTACGACAATCACTTTTTTAGGCGCTGCGCCATTTAATGCCTTGATAGCTGGCTCACTCTGTAAAGCCAGAGCTTCCATTTGCTCTTTAGAGGCATCTGCAGGCACGCGAATATCGCCTCGTAACTTTCCATTAATTTGCAGCATGATGGTCAATTCAGTTTGCACCAAAGCGGCTTCATCAACAGTCGGCCAGGAGGCATCCAAAAGCGAACCAAAAGTAGCTTCATACCCCAACTCTTTCCATAGGGCATGAGTTAAATGTGGAACTACTGGATAAAGCACTCTAATCAAAATACTCAGGCACTCGCGTAATACGGCAGGGCGTATCGTAGAGCTTTCACTTAATTTAATAGGCTCCAATACATTGAGCATCTTCATTGCAGCAGAGACAACGGTGTTGTACTGGCGACGTTGATAGTCAAAATTAGCCTGCTTGAGGATGGTGTAAACCTCACGTCGTAATTCTTTTTCAGAATCATTTAAATCTGCAGGCAATACCTCTCCCGCTGTTCGCACAGAATCCGCTTGACTGCTTGAATACATCCATACACGGCGTAGGAAACGAGAAGCGCCATCAACACCAGCGCCAGACCACTCAAGCTGTTGCTCAGGCGGCGCTGCAAACATCACAAAGAGGCGCGCAGTATCAGCTCCATACTGATCAATTAAAGCCTGAGGATCAACGCCGTTATTTTTACTCTTCGACATTTTCTCAACGCCACCAATGATCACTGGTGTACCTGTGGCATCACCTTTGAGCTTGGCGCCTTGAGGGCGTCCTTTTTCATCAAGCTCTAACTCGACATCCAATGGATTAAGCCAAGTTTTCTTACCAGAAGCTTCTTCTGAATAATATGTTTCATTGAGTACCATTCCTTGCGTGAGCAAATTTTGGAATGGCTCATCAAAGGTAATCAGATTGAGATCGCGCATGACCTTAGTCCAGAAGCGCGCATAGAGCAAATGCAAAATCGCATGCTCGATACCGCCAATGTACTGATCCATTGGCATCCAATACGCATTACGATCATCAACCATCGTCTTAGCATCGGGTCCTGTGTAGCGCATAAAGTACCAAGATGAATCCACAAAGGTATCCATGGTGTCAGTTTCACGTCGCGCAGGCTTACCGCATTTTGGACATTTCACATTCAAGAAATCTGGGCGCTTATTGAGTGGATTACCACTACCATCTGGCACACAGTCTTCAGGCAGGACAACTGGCAAATCAGCTTCAGGCACTGGCACTGCTCCACAACCTGAATTCTGTTCATCACCACAATGAATGATCGGAATTGGAGTGCCCCAGTAGCGCTGACGAGAAATTCCCCAATCGCGCAAACGATAGGTTGTTTTAATTTCGCCTATACCCATTTTTTCTAAATCAGCCGCAACCGCATTAACCGCCTCTTCGTGAGACATGCCATCGAACTTGCCACTGTTGAGGCAAACAACACCTTCTTTTTGCGCGTACCAGTCTTGCCAATGACTCAGATTAAACATCGGCGACTCTGAATATAATGCGATTACTTGCTTGATCGGCAAGTCATACTTGAGTGCAAATGCAAAATCACGCTCGTCATGCGCAGGTACACCCATGACAGCACCATCGCCATAAGACATCAAAACATAATTACCAACCCACACAGGCACTGGTTCATTAGTGAGCGGATGGGTCACATATAAACCAGTGAACATCCCCTCTTTTTCTTGAGTAGCCAAATCTGCTTCAATGACACTACCCGTTTTACACTTCTCGATAAAGGCTGCTAGCGCTGGATTATTCAGAGCGGCTTGACTTGCTAGTGGATGCTCAGCTGCAACCGCGCAAAAAGTGACACCCATGATGGTATCTGCACGGGTAGTAAAGACATAAAGCTGACCATCTTGAATGAAGTTTCCATGGGCATCCTGGATTTCATGCTTGAAGGCAAAACGCACTCCGCGACTTTTGCCAATCCAGTTTTGCTGCATGGTCTTCACGCGCTCAGGCCAACCCAAACCATCTAAACCTGAGAGCAATTGCTCAGCATAGTCCGTGATGTTGAAGTAGTAGCCTGGAATTTCACGTTTTTCTACTAACGCACCAGAACGCCAACCGCGCCCATCAATCACTTGCTCGTTCGCCAATACAGTTTGGTCGATCGGATCCCAATTCACCACCTGGGTTTTGCGGTAAGCAATCCCCTTCTCAAGCATCTTCAAGAAAAGCCACTGGTTCCAACGATAGTAATCAGGACTGCAAGTAGCCACTTCACGCGACCAGTCAATTGCAAGACCCATCGCAGCCATTTGCTTTTTCATATAAGCAATGTTGTCGTAAGTCCATTGTGCTGGCGGAACTTTATTTTGAATCGCCGCGTTCTCGGCTGGCATACCAAACGCATCCCAACCCATTGGCATCAATACGTTGTAACCCTGCATACGTAACTGTCGAGCCATCACATCGTTGATGGTGTAGTTGCGCACGTGTCCCATATGCAACTTACCGGATGGGTAAGGCAACATCGAACAGGCGTAATACTTTGGCTTTGGTTTTCCAGCTGCATCTAATGCATTCTCGGAAACCTTATATGCTTGGGCACCCTCCCAATCAGCTCGCGCTGTCGCTTCGATACTGTGGTAGTCGTAATCCTTACTCATTCAAAACAACTCTTTTCTTCTATCTGTATTGATTAATTACTTACGCAAACCAAGCACGTCCTGCATGTCATATAGGCCGGATTTTTGGTTTTGCAAAAAGCGTGCTGCTCTTAAGGAGCCTTGGGCATAAGACTGGCGACTAGAAGACTTATGGCTAATCTCAATACGCTCACCTTCGCCAGCAAATAAAACCGTGTGATCACCAACAATATCTCCACCACGAATCGTTGCAAAACCGATCGTGCCGGCTTTACGCTCACCTGTATGGCCTTCTCTGGCATACACAGCAACATCATCTAACTTCTCACCAAGCGCATCCGCAATAACCTCACCCATTCTGAGTGCAGTGCCTGATGGTGCATCCACCTTATGACGATGATGGGCCTCAACAATTTCAATGTCATATCCTTCGTTGAGCATTTTTGCGGCGATCTCCAACAACTTAAAAGTCGCATTGACGCCAACACTCATATTCGGCGCAAAAACAATTGCTAAATTTGCAGAGGCTTTCTTGAGGCTATCAATCTGCTCACCATTAAGACCAGTTGTTCCGATAATCATTTTGCTGCCGGTCTTTTGCGCAACTGCTA
>JBJOJF010000073.1:0-3718 GCA_046046735.1 Pseudomonadota bacterium | reverse complement strand
ATTAAGGCGTTTGATATTGATGGCAGACATATGAATTTCTATTTACTTTAGTAATTCAAAAAATGGCTGCAACTGAGCGCGCTTACGTTTATAAGAGGCTTGATTTACCACTAAGCGTGCGCTGATGTTAGCGATTTCCTCAACCTCGACCAGCCCGTTAGCGCGCAAAGTATTTCCAGTCGACACTAAATCGACAATGGCATCAGCCAAGCCTACTAATGGCGCAAGCTCCATTGAGCCATAAAGATGGATCGTATCAATGTGAACCCCTTTGTTAGCAAAGTGTTCGCGTGCGCAATTGACATACTTTGTTGCCACCTTCAAACGAGAGCCCTGCTTAACTGCTGCCGAGTAATCGAAGCCCTCTTTAACGGCAACAGACATTCGGCATTTAGCGATATCCAAATCAAATGGAACATATAAACCATCAGTCCCATTCTCCATTAGTACATCTAGACCTGCCACACCAAAATCCGCACCGCCGAACTGCACATAAGTTGGCACATCTGAAGCGCGAACAATAATGAGTCGCACATCTGGGTTGGATGTTTCAATGATCAGTTTGCGTGACTTTTCAGGATCTTCAAGCGGACGAATGCCGATCTTGGATAAGATCTCAGCGGTTTCTTCGAAGATGCGCCCCTTCGAAAGGGCTAAAGTTAACTTCATGGACTAATTATCCATCAGGCTTACTTGATTCGCTGAATGTTGGCCCCTAGCAGGGTCAACTTTTGCTCCATACGGTCATATCCGCGATCTAGGTGATAAATACGGTCAACTTGTGTTTCACCCTGGGCAGCCAGACCAGCAATCACCAAGCTAGCCGAAGCCCGTAAATCCGTAGCCATCACCACTGCCCCGGATAACTTTTCAACTCCTTGAGCAATAGCAGTATTGCCTTCGATCGCAATATCTGCTCCCAGACGGTTCATCTCCTGAACGTGCATAAAGCGATTTTCGAAGATTGTTTCAGTAATCGTGGCATTCCCTTGGGCTACGGCATTCACTGCCATTAGCTGCGCCTGCATATCCGTTGGAAAGGCGGGGTACTCAGACGTACGAAAGCTTACTGCTTTAGGGCGACTACTCATAGAGGCCTTAATCCAATCTGGACCTACCTCCATTTGCAGACCAGCTTCCTTGAGCTTAACCATCACTGCATCTAGGGTATCTGGTCGGCAGTGCTTTACTAGGATCTCACCCCCAGTAGCCGCAACTGCACACAAGAAGGTTCCAGCCTCAATACGGTCAGCAATCACAGCATGCTCTGCAGCATGCAATTTTTCGACTCCCTCAATCACCAAGCGGTCTGAGCCAATGCCGGTAATTTTTGCACCCATTTTGACTAGCAACTCAGCCAAATCGCCAACCTCTGGCTCGCGCGCGGCATTCTCTAGGATGGTTGTTCCAGAGGCTAAAGTTGCTGCCATCAATAAATTTTCTGTGCCAGTGACAGTAATCATGTCCGTCAAAATCGACGCCCCCTGCAAACGACCTGAAGGTGATTTTGTTTCCGCCTGAATATAACCACTCTTAATTTTGATGGTCGCACCCATCGCCTTAAGGCCTTTAATATGCTGATCCACAGGACGCGCACCAATAGCACAACCACCTGGCAAAGAAACTTTAGCGCTGTGCATTCTGGCCAATAAAGGGCCGAGCACCAAAATAGAGGCGCGCATGGTCTTCACCATTTCATAAGTCGCCTCCGAGCTCTTGATGTTAGCGGCATTCAGCACGACATGATTGCGATTCTTCAAATCTGGAAAGCTCACCGTCACACCAATTTCTTGCAATAGCTTGAGCATAGTGCGCACATCTTGTAGATCTGGAACGTTATGCAAAGTGATTGGCTGATCGGTTAATAAGCAGGCACAGAGAATCGGTAAAGCCGCATTTTTAGCGCCGGCAATGATAACCTCACCCTTTAGGGGGGTGCCGCCAACCATTCGTAATTTATCCATCAATCTATTCCAGTGAAAATCTAATGCAATATTTTATGTTGTGGAGTTTTTAGCAAACTCTTCTGGTGTAAAGGCTTTTATTGATAAAGCATGTACTTCAGCTTTCATGCGATCCCCCATGGCACCATAAACCAACTGGTGTCGCTGGATTAAACGCTTACCTTCAAACTCAGGACTCACAATGGTGGCGAAAAAATGCTGACCATCTCCTTCAACTTGGATATGTGTACAAGCTAATCCTTGTTTGATATAGCCTTCAATTTGTTGTGGGGTTGGCAACATCACAATCTCCTAATTCGAAATAAGTTACGAGACTACCGTTAAGACTAGTGCCTTAACTTATAGCCTTTTTGCAATAAACGCAGGGCCAGAACTGAAACTGCGATGAAGAAGCAAAGCACAATGATTAAGCTGCTCCACGGTGAAATGTCTGACACACCAAAGAAGCCATAACGAAATCCATCAATCATATAAAAAAATGGGTTGAAGTGAGACACTGCTTGCCATGCAACCGGCAATGAGTGAATGGAATAAAAGACACCAGACAACATGGTCGCCGGCATGATGATGAAATTTTGAAAGGCGGCCAATTGATCGTACTTATCAGCCCAGATGCCAGCAATCAAGCCCATGCTTCCTAAAATTGCTGCGCCTAGTAGCGCAAATGTCATGATCCAGAGAGGATATTCAAAGGATGGCATCGCAAACCAGGCTGTGATTAGCAACACGCCTGAACCCACAACTATTCCACGAAAGACTGCGGCCAATACATAGGCGGCATAAAACTCTAAATGACTAAAGGGGGCTAATAAAACAAATACTAAGTTGCCGGTTACTTTAGATTGAATCAGGGAAGAGGAGGTATTTGCAAATGCGTTTTGTAAAACACTCATCATGACTAAACCTGGAATCAAGAAGGCGGTGTAGTTCAAACGACCATAAACTTCTTTACCCTCTAAGACGTGGCCAAAAATCATGAGATACAACACGGCAGTAAGGACGGGCGCAGCGACTGTCTGAAAAGCCACTTTATAAAAACGTTTGATTTCCTTACGCAACAAGGTTGGAAAACCACTGCCATAAGAGATAGGTAATTTATTCAAAATGGCTTTCATCGAACACCTCCGGACATGATGTTGACAAAAACATCTTCAAGATCCGTCTTACCCTCACCATCCTTTTTTACTGAACCGTATTGGCTCAATAGATTTTCAGTGGTATCTAAAGCCACAATTTTTCCTTGCTTGAGCATCGCGATCCGCTGACACAATGCTTCGGCCTCTTCAAGGTAATGTGTTGTTAGTACTATCGTATGACCATCTTGATTTAGACGACTAATAAACTGCCAAAGTGATTGGCGCAATTCCACATCAACACCTGCAGTTGGTTCATCCAAAATAATGACGGGCGGCCTGTGTACTAAAGCCTGGGCTACTAGCACTCGACGCTTCATGCCACCGGACAAGGAGCGCATATTGCTATCTGCTTTATTTGTGAGATCCAGGTTCGCCATAATCTCATCTATCCAAGCATCGTTATGACGAATGCCGAAATAACCAGACTGAAATTGTAAAGTTTCTCTAACAGTGAAGAAAGGATCAAATACTAATTCTTGTGGCACTACCCCAAGCATGCGTCGCGCGTCTCTGAATTTGCTTTGCACATCAGCACCCATAATCGCCGCATGACCCTGATCAGCCGTAACCAATCCTGCCAAGATAGAAATTAAGGTGGTCTTGCCCGCTCCATTAGGG
>JBJOJF010000072.1:0-12348 GCA_046046735.1 Pseudomonadota bacterium | reverse complement strand
AACAAAGGGTGCTCATTGAGCACCCTTTGTATTAGCAACTTCGCTACCCCTACTGGACGACGATATTTGCGCCCTGGCGGAGCTGATTCAAAAATTCGAATTGCTTTCTTTGCATCAGATTGCTACGAATAGCGGGCTTGGCTTGCTCTAAAGTCGGTGGTTTGCTTGTTTTTTTATCTTCAAGCTTAATCAGATACCACCCTTGGGGCATCTGAATTGGTGTTGGTGAAACCTGCCCCTTATTTAAGTTGGTTAACACAGTGGCAATTTGCGGCATTGTCTGACCTGCCTGTACCCAACCTATAGCACCGCCCTGCACCTTATTGGGGGCCAATGAAATGCTTTTAGCAACCTTATCAAAAGGCTCACCTTTTTTGATTCTAGCCAGAGCTGCTTGCGCATCAGCCTGAGTTGCAACTGCAATATCACTCACCTTATATTCCACAACCATTCCTTGCGCCCCTAAGGAAGCGATTTCACGGTTGTACTCGGCCTGGATATCGGCATCAGTTACTGGGTTATTTGTAATAAAGGTAGAAAGCTCTAGGTCTGCTAAATAGTTTTGGCGAATCAATGCCAACTGACGATTTGCTTTTTCAGAATTTGCTAGGCCATCTTTTTCAGCCTGCTGAGATAAGAGAGTGATTTCAATAAACTTCCCGAGCACCGCATTGCGCAACTCTGGTGAATCTTTTTGACCCTGTGCTAATGAAGCTTGAATACCTTGCTCAACCATATCATTAGAAATGATTACGCCATTGACGGACGCGGCTGCATTGACAGGTAAAGCTCCCTGAGAAAAAACCGGTGCAATTAATCCTAACGATAAAGCGAGGAGTACAAGACTTCGTAAGGGAAATGACTTCATAGATACTCTTTTCTAAAAGGTAATAGTAGATGGAATAGGTTCAAACGGCCTTGCCGACTCCGCGCCTTGACCTTCTGCCTGCTCCTCACCTTCGGGCTTGCTAATATAGCGCGCATCAATTGAAGAGCCGGGGTTTGGATTCTGTGGGGGCAGACTTGGATACAGCGGACCCATAGGCGTTTCCACCGGTGAAATCACTTGGCTATTGAAGTCCTGAATTTCCTCTGGCGAATAAGGCGAGAATGTTTGCGCCTGTACAGAAGACCCCAAAAGAATGGCGCATGCCAAGAGTCTGCTGAGAGATTTTTTAATGTTCATACAAACAGTCTACGCCTGCCGCCAACGCCATCGATTCAGTATCAGAGGAATAAAACCAATCAGCAATCCTCCCAGGCCCAGTAGATTGGTCAATAGGTCAAATGTGGGGATGCTGTAGATGGCAATAAAGACCATAAATACAGCAGACATCAAAGGCCAAATAACGTACCCTAGGGCGCTGCCGATACCAACAAACACTTTCTGGCGATAATGCCAAGCGCAAGCAAAACCAGTAAGACTCATATAAAAGCAGATTTGAAATCCAATCGCCAGAATGGAGCTAGACAAAATTGATTTCACCGAGGGCATATAGGACGAGGTAAACAAGAGCAGCATCCCTAGAGCCCAAATCACAATCGTAGCAACCCAAGGTGTTTGCCATTGGGGATGAATTTTCGAATACGACGGGTGCAACATACCGTCTCGTGACATTGAGAAAAGACTTCGACTAAATTGCAAAATTTGCGTTTCGATCGTCCCAACTGTACTCAGGATGGTGCAAAAAACTGCCAAATAGTTCCAGGGCTCTGGCAAGACCTTGCTGGCTACTGCAAATAAGACATTCGTATCAGCAGCAGCAATCTCAGCGTCAGTGAGCACGATCAGTATGACCACAATCATGATCGTAAAGAACAGCATCATATTCAGAACCGACCAGAATGCTCCTGTACTAGCAGCGCCAGATTCTTGTCGAGCCGTTGACTTACTCTCCTCACTCAAGTTCATGGTGACATCCCAACCCCAAAAAAAGAAGATGGCTGTAAGCGCACCGGTGGCAAATACTTGAGGTGAAAATGAAAATGGTGAAAACCAAATAATCGAGGGCGGATGGGCGGGAGTATCCCAGTATTGAGCAAAGCCTCCAATGATTAAAGCGATGAGGATGGCTGTCTCAAAAAACGTAAAAGTAATCTGCACATAACTCGAGTGCTTAATTCCCCGAGTGACCACCAATGTGATGAGGCTTAACCAAATGGCCGCTACCCCAGCAATGGCTTCCGTATTTTCGACATAGCTAGGTGCTAGCAATAATAGTGTTGAGCTCGCAGCGGGGATGGTTGCGGAAACCATAAAAAATACTGATGCGATCAAGAGACCCCAGCCTGCAAAGAAGCCCAAATTAGGTCCAAATACATGACCCACCCACGCATAGGCCGCGCCTGCATTTGGCGTTATCTTACTCAGATGAATAAACGCCAAAGTAATGCCAAACATAATAAATCCGCAGTACAAAACACTACCCACTGATAAGACGCCCACTGCCGAAACAATTGCCGCTGTGGTGACGGCTACGCTAAATGCAGGTGCAGTTCCTGCAATACCCATGATGATGGATTCAAAGCTGCCCAGCGTATTTTTTGCTAGTTGGGGATTTTCAGACATGCCTGAACTGCTTTATAGATGTGAATAACAGGGGTATCCTAAACCATCATGACGAATCTGGATACCTTTCCCCTGAACAATGGAGCTACTTATTTAATTCGGCCTATTCAGATTAATGACCGAGATGGCATTCTCGATTTATTCAATCACCTTTCACCACAAAGTCGATATCTGCGTTTTGCCCATGCAATTTCGAAACTTCCGGATGCTTTTTTAGAAGATATCTTGCATCTGGACTATAAAAAAGAGATGGCGCTAGTTGCTGTCACTAGCACAAAACCAGGCACTGAAAGCATTCTTGGAATTGCCCGTTATGTCACCCCGCCAAATCAACTGAGCTGTGAATTCTCACTCAGCGTACGCGATGACTATGCTGCCATGGGGATTGGTACCCACCTAATGCTTGATCTCATTCACCGCGCAAAGGAAAATGGTTTGCAAGAGATGGTCGGCTACATCCTGACTCAAAACAGCAAAATGCTTCAACTCATGACTGATTTAGGATTTAAGATTCGCAATATGGATGACGATCCCGATTTCAAATTAGCCAGCCTCACCCTCTAATGAATGTCAATATGCAAACCACTCTCACTATTGATGCCAACTCCTCCACACTGATCTTGGTTGATTTGCAGGGGCGATTAATGCCCGCCATTGATCAGGGAGAAGCCGTACTAGATCAATGCCTTCGACTTGCAAAGATTGCCAAAATACTTGATATACCTACCATCGGAACGGAGCAAAGCCCCAAGAGCCTGGGATCCAACGTCGAAGCTATTCGAGCTTACTGCTCCACTACTGTTACCAAGGAACATTTCAATGCCTGTGCTGATGGTTTGATTGACGCCATTTCACCAAGTCGGCGGCAAGTTGCTCTTGGCGGCTGCGAGACTCATGTTTGCCTCATGCAAACCGCCTTGAATCTACTGACTCAAAAGCTAGATGTCTCGATCGTGGTGGATGCTGTGGGGTCACGCCATGCATTAGATAAACAGATTGCACTGGAGCGCCTCAAGCAGGCTGGGGCCAGACTCATCACTTTAGAAATGCTTGCATTTGAGTGGCTTAAGAGCGCCCAAAATCCTCACTTCAAAGAAGTCCTTACGCTGGTTAAATAATAGCTCTGGGCTAGCGCAGTATTATTTGCTATTCTGCATCATCAATTAAAGGATAAATATGACCAACGATACCCAATCCCAAAACGATGAAGATTTTGATTATGGGTGCGAATGTGCCATGACACTCTTAAATGAGCCTACAGAGGATTGCCTGAATGATCTCATCGATGAGCTCGATGAAGATGGCATGATTGCTACAGAAGTGGTTTATGGACTGTTAGCAACTATCCTCATGAGCATTACCTCTGAAGACGAAGAGGAAGACCACTAAGCCGTAATTTCTCGAGAAAATTGATCCATGGCTAAGGCCATGGTGATATCAAGCTGAGTTAAGCCGCCCATAGAATGGGTGCTTAAACGTACTGATACCTTATTCCAAGCATTAGACCAATCTGGATGATGGTCAATTTCTTCAGCAAAGTTAGCACAGAGTGTCATAAATTCAAATGCGCTTTTAAAGTCTTTGAAAATAAATTCACGCGCAATCTCTTTCCGATCGGCAGCAACACTCCAGGCAGGCAGGCTCTGAGCGAGATCAACGTCGCCCCCTAGCAACTGAACTTTTGATTGTGATCCCAAGTTAGTCAATTGGCGCATCCACACTTTTAGACAGTTTCTGAAGATCTGCTGGATACAACCAACGCCACTCACCTTCTGCCAAGTCAGTGGGCATGACGTATTGACCGATTTCAGTACGATGCAACTTAGCGACATGATTGCCAACGGCAGCCATCATTCTCTTGACTTGATGATAGCGGCCTTCAACAATCGTCATCGCCAAAATATTTTCACTTACCTGCTGACAGGCGGTTGCGAAACACGGCTTTGGATCATCATCCAACACCACACCATTTAACAAATGATCAATTTGCTTTTGTGTAATAGGTTCGGGGCAAGTAATTTCGTAAACCTTACCGATATTTTTCTTAGGCGTGGTCATCTTATGAATAAATTGACCATCATCCGAAATCAAGATCAAGCCAGTAGTATCAAAATCTAAGCGGCCAACACACTGCAAGCCACGCTCCACGAATGGCTTGGGTAACAAGCTATACACACTGGGGTGATGGGTAGTTTTGTGGGAGCACTCATAGTTAGGCGGCTTGTTAAAGGCAATGTATGCCTTCTCATGAAACTCCCAATCCTTTCCCTCCACATTCAGCACCAGTCCTTCCGTGGGGATGCGTTCATCAGGATCCTCAGCCAATACGCCATTTACCTTGACCAGGTCGGCATATACCAAATCGCTGCAATAGCGGCGGGTACCAAAGCCTTGGCTAAATAATATTTTTTCGAGTGAAAGTGGTTTTGCCATATCTGATGCCGAGAATACTACAAAGCAGAGCTATTTTGCCTTGCTGAAATCTTCCCTTTATGATTAAAGACTATCCAAAAACTGATTGACTTGTTTATGCTCTCCACCCCATCACCCAGAACCTCTCTGCATACCCGTGAAATTATTTTTCAAGGTTATGAACGCGAAGATGGACTTTGGGATATCGAAGCCCATTTGCGAGACTTTAAATTTCAACCCTTTACTACCGGGGGCAAAACCTGGGAGCCAGGCCAAGCGTTTCACGATATGTGGGTGCGGGTTACCGTAAATACAGAGCTAGTGATTCAGGCAATTGAGGTGGTTATGGATAGTCATCCACACCCCGAGTGCCCTGAGGTGATTCCACCGATGGATGCCTTAGTTGGAGCACGCCTTGGTAAGGGTTGGCGCAAAACCATTAATGAACAATTAGGCGGGATTAAAGGCTGTACACATCTACGTGAACTGCTGGCCAATATTGCTACCGCTGCCTTTCAGTCTATTCCGGGAGCACTCTTTGATCCCGATGACAACAAACCGCCACTCTATCTGGGAACATGCAAATCTTGGGATTTTGACGGGCCTGTAGTGATGCGCCAATATCCCAAGTTCTACCAATGGAAGGGCTAATTAAAACTCGCCACGATGAATGTTAAAGGCGCTAAAGGCTTGCTGCACAGGCATTAACTCCACCAAATTAATATTCATATGGCTTGGTAAGTTGGCTGACCAATAAATAGCCTCAGCAACATCATCAGCACTCAATGCTTTAACTCCGCTGTATACCTTCCCAGCCTTATCGTCATCGCCCTTAAAGCGCACATTAGAAAACTCTGTGCCTGAGCACATTCCAGGCTCAACGCAAGTAACACGTACCGGCGTCCCAATAAGATCTGCTCGCAAGTTCAAACTAAATTGTTGGACAAATGCTTTTGTTCCACCATAAACGTTGCCACCTGGATAGGGGTAGCTTGCCGCTACCGATCCTAAGTTAATGACATGGCCACACTTGCGCTCTACCATGCCAGGTAAAAATGCCCGCGTCATATGCACTAAACCTTTGATATTCGTATCTATCATCCGATCCCAATCGGAGAGGAAGGCTTGATGCGCAGGCTCAAGCCCCAGAGCGAGGCCAGCGTTATTGACCAATACAGTCACTTTCGCAAAGTCTGCAGGAAGGGTCGTCGCCAAGTGATCCACTTTGTCGCTGTCACAAACATCGACAGATAAGGTTAGTAGTTTTTTCTGCTGCTCAACTGGCAACGATGCTTTAAGCGCTTCTAGGCGCTCTACTCGCCTACCCAAGGCAATCACCTTATGGCCATGAGCTAAAAAACGTCTTGCAGTTGCTTCACCAAATCCAGCAGTTGCGCCAGTTACTAAAACGGTATGTTCCATATTCTCTCTATTTCTTCTTACTAGTATCAGCTAGTCCAGATTAACAAACTTTTCACCCTCTAATGTAGCAGCGTTGGACTTCACTAGAGCCTGCATTAACCATTCTTGAAAATCAAGCGTATTCATTTTGAGCTGTTGACGAACATTGCCCAATGCAGGCGTATTGGCAATCCACTCCTGCACTTGATGAATATTGGCACTTCTCCACTCGAGCAACTTGTACTTGAGTAAAACCTTGGCACCATGCCGCGCATTACGGTCACTATCGCTTGATAAATAATCTAGCCTTGATTTAGCAATTTCAATAGATTTCTGAACATCAGTAAATGGCCTGCCATGGCCAGGAATCACTAAAGACACTGGTAATTGCTCGATCAACTCCAGAGTTTGTGCCACTTCTTCAAAACCACCATCCCCCCAGAGCTCAGGAAAGATCACACCAAAGCCCTCTTCCCAGAGTGCGTCGGCAGAAATCAAGATCTGATGTTGCTCTTGATAGAGCATGATGGAATGATTGTCATGACCAGGAGCGGCCAAAATTTGCCAATGGTATGGACCCAGAAGAATTTCCTGACCGGGAATTAAAACACCATGATGCGCAAAGCGAGGGCATTCTTGACCCAAGTTTCGGTAGCTCAGTAAATCCTCATCCCAATCATGAACTGCATCTGCCTCAGCAGCAGGAATCAAAATCTTGCAATCAAACTCCTTTGACAGTGCAGCATTACCGCCACAGTGATCTGAATGGAGATGCGTGTTAACCACTTTATTGAGCGTGCTTAAGCCATGCCGACGCATCGCATGCAAGACTAAATCAAGAGTGAACTGCTGATGAGAGCAATATCCGCTATCCACTAAAGAGACATCCTGCTCCCCAAATAGAAAAATATTATTCGCAGAAAGCCAACCCCTTTCGAATATTTCTATTCCAGGTGGAAGCAAGTAATTGCCAATACGCTTTTCTGACATGCTAATTTTTTTGGATGGTCAACTCAAGCTTACGCACATCAAATTGCTGCTGCTTCAGTCTCAGCAATAAATCATCATAGATCCTAGAATCCAATTGTGGGGTTCGAGAGAGCACCCAGAGATACTCTCTTTTAGGATCGCTGACTGCAGCAACTTGATATTGCGGATCTAAATCAATCACCCAATAGTCACCCCAAACCATCGGTAAGAATGAAAGCCATGCAGGAGCAAAGCGCACTTCTAAGCGTGGTGAATCTTTGGCGCCAATTTGGCGTGCAGTACCCTCCGCGTCTGAGACCTCACCATTAGCCGTTTTGCAACTATTAAGCACCTTCAAGTTGCCATCAGGCCTGAGAGAATATTCCGCCTTAGTATTGCCAACACACTTCTTTTGAAACCAATTAGGGAACTTAGCAATTTCATACCAAGTGCCTAGATAACGCGGGACATCAAGAGAGGTAATCGTTTTCACCGGTGCAGCATCTACCGCCTGAGCAGTCGCTTGAGAACTGAATATACCAAGCACAATCAAGCTAGCACTTGCTAGCATTGAGAAACGGGGGTTTGAAAACAAGATCATGAATTACTAGCGTGATTTTTAAAATTAAATGAGATGAGCTTACGTACCGAAGGGATCCTACAGCATAAGAGCAAAAGCATAACGCCCGCATAAATACTAACCGTCTCTAAATCATTCTTAGATGCCTTATGCCACCAGTAATGCAAGATTGCTGCCACCCCAATAAGGTAAATAATGCGATGCAATTTACCCCAGCGACGACCCAACTTTCTTTGCGCCCAATGGTTTGATGTGAGAGCCAATGGAAGAAGCAAGACAAAGCTCATAAAACCCATCGTAATAAAAGGCCTCTTTGCAACATCCTTGAGCATATCAATCAGATCCCAATTTTGATCTAACCATAGCCAAATCCCAAAATGGATTGCAGCATAGAAAAAACAAAATAGGCCCAACATTCTGCGATACCGAATCCACTCGATGGAATTAGTCATTAAGCGCAGCGGCGTCATTGCCAAGGTAAGGCACAAAAATACTAATGCCCAAGTTCCCGTCGAGCGCGTAATGAATTCAATGGGGTTGGCCCCCAAATTATCGGTAAGCCCTAGCCATATCAGACGATCCAGAGGAAGGAGCGCTAAGAGGAAAATGAAGATCCTCATAAATCAATAGAACTTTTTCAAATCCATCCCGGTATACATACTTGCTACTTGGTCTGCGTAGCCATTGAACATCTGAGTTTTCATCTTGGGCGCAAAGATGCCTTTAGCATCCCCAATACGACGCTCGCTAGCCTGACTCCAGCGCGGATGGTCTACCAAGGGATTCACGTTGGAATAAAAACCATATTCTCTCGAGTCAAATTGACTCCAGCTTGTCTTTGGCATCTCCTCGGTCAAGCGAATTTTGACAATCGATTTTGCACTCTTAAAGCCATACTTCCAAGGCACCACAATCCTTACTGGCGCACCATTTTGCTTGGGTAGAACTTCGCCATACAAGCCAAAAGTAAGGAGCGTTAAAGGATTCATCGCCTCATCCAAACGTAAGCCTTCGCGATACGGCCACTCAATAATCTGACTTCGGAGTCCAGGCATCTGCTTGCGATCGGCCAGAGAAATAAACTCCACATATTTTGCTGATCCAAGTGGCTGAACATAATCCAACAACTTGGATAAAGAATAGCCATCCCAAGGGATTACCATCGACCAGCCCTCAACACAGCGCATCCGATAAATACGCTCTTCCATTGGGGCTAACTTTAATAAGGCATCAATATCCAAAGTAACAGGCTTTTTAACCAAGCCTTCAATAGTCACTGTCCATGGTCTGGTCTGCAATTTTTCTGCGTAAGCAGCCGGATCAGCCTTATCCGTTCCAAACTCATAAAAATTGTTATAGGTGGTGACATACTTATAACTAGTAGGCTCTTCCTTGACTGAAAAACCTGGGTTGAGAGTGGCGGCTAGTTTTTGGGGATTATTTGCCAAGGCATCGCGCGAAAACCATGGCGCCAAAGCCAAACCAAATGCGCCAGCTGCCGCAGATTTAATGAGCTCACGACGATTCTCAAAAATTTCTTTAGGGGTAATTTCACTTGAAAGTAACTGGTGATCTTTAAAACTCATAAGGGGCCTCGTCAGTCAATACGCCAATCAAATCTGAATGACACCATTCTCCTACTGTTAGGGATTTATTGCTGAGGTCTATTTATTAGCGCCTAGCAGGTCTTTTAGGCATTACAACAGGGAGTTTTACCCTGAGCATGAAAAAAGGCAAACCAATTGGTTTGCCTTTTTCTTACAACTAAGCAACTTTTCAGACTGCTTACGCTGCGCGTGCTGCCTTCAAAATCTCATTCAAAGTTGCGCTTGGACGCATCACCGCTTTGAACTTGGCTTGATCAGGCACAAAGTAGCCGCCGATATCCGCTGGCTTGCCTTGCACTGCCTTGAGTTCATCAACAATCTTCTGTTCATTAGCAATCAATGACTTAGCAATTGGAGCAAAGTGTGCTTGCAGCTCTTTGTCTTCCGTTTGCGCTGCCAAAGCTTCTGCCCAGTACATCGCCAAATAGAACTGGCTACCACGGTTATCCAACTCACCAGTGCGAGGAGAAGGTGATTTATTGTTATCCAATAACTTACCTGTTGCCTCATCCAGGGTGCGAGCCAAAATCTTCACCTTTGGATTGCCTGTTTTGTCGCCGATATCTTCTAAGGAAACTGCAAGGGCCAGGAACTCACCCAATGAATCCCAACGTAGGTGATTTTCTTCGACCAGCTGTTGAACATGCTTAGGCGCAGAACCACCAGCACCAGTTTCAAAGAGACCACCACCAGCCATCAAAGGTACGATCGATAGCATCTTCGCACTAGTACCTAGCTCCATGATTGGGAACAAGTCAGTGAGGTAGTCACGCAAAATATTACCTGTTACAGAAATCGTATCTTTACCGCGGATGATGCGCTCCAATGTGTAGCGCATTGCACGAGTCTGGGACATGATCTGAACGTCTACACCAGTTAAGTCGTAGTCCTTGAGGTAAGTTTGCACCTTCTTAATCAACTCAGCCTCATGTGGACGGTACTCATCCAACCAAAATACTGCAGGCGTATTGGATAAGCGCGCACGATTTACAGCCAACTTGACCCAGTCACGGATTGGCGCATCTTTTACTTGGCACATACGCCAGATATCGCCCTCTTCCACATTTTGCTCAAGCAGAACAGTGCCATCATCAGCAACGATGCGTGCTACGCCAGCTTCAGGAATTTCAAAAGTCTTATCGTGTGAACCATACTCTTCTGCCTGTTGAGCCATTAAGCCCACGTTTGGCACAGAACCCATAGTGGTTGGGTCAAAGTTGCCGTGTGTCTTACAGAAGTTAATCATCTCTTGGTAGATGCGAGCAAAGGTACTTTCTGGGATCACCGCCTTGGTGTCGTGCAAACGACCATCCGCGCCCCACATTTTTCCGCCCACACGAATCATCGCCGGCATAGAAGCATCAACGATCACGTCGCTTGGCGAATGCAAATTGGTAATGCCTTTAGCAGAGTCCACCATCGCCAATGCTGGGCGGTGCTCGTGGCAAGCATGCAAGTCTTGAATAATCTCTTCACGCTTAGATTCTGGCAAGGTTTTAATCTTGTCATACAGACTGCTCATACCGTTATTTGGATTAACACCCAACTCTTCAAATAACTTCGCATGCTTAGTAAATGCATCTTTATAGAAAATCTTGACAGCATGTCCAAATACGATCGGGTGAGAAACCTTCATCATGGTTGCCTTGACGTGCAAGGACAACATCATGCCTGTCTTGTAGGCATCTTCGATTTCTTTTTCATAGAACTCGCATAGTGCTTTTTTGCTCATGAACATGCTGTCGATAATTTCGCCAGCTAGCAAAGAGACCTTAGGCTTGAGTACGATTGTCTTGCCACTCTTAGTCACTAAGTCCATCTTGACATCACATGCTTTAGTCATCGTCATTGACTTCTCACCTGCATAGAAGTCGCCGCCATGCATGTGAGATACGTGCGTACGAGAAGCTTGGCTCCACTCACCCATAGAGTGTGGGTTCTTGCGGGCGTAACGCTTCACTGCGTTAGGCGCACGACGATCAGAGTTACCTTCACGCAATACTGGGTTTACTGCACTACCCAAGCACTTGGAATAGCGTGTACGAATCGCTTTTTCAGCATCATTTTTTGGATCATCTGGAAAATCAGGGATCTTGTAGCCTTTAGATTGCAGCTCTTTAATTGCTGCAACCAACTGAGGAACTGAAGCGCTGATATTTGGCAACTTAATAATGTTGGTATCTGGTAACAGGGTCATGCGACCAAGTTCGCCCAAATTATCTGGAACTTTTTGCTCATCTGTAAGGCAATCAGAGAACTCTGACAAGATACGTGCCGCAACTGAAATATCGCTCTTCACAATCTCAATACCGGCAGGACCGGTAAAAGTGCGAATGATTGGCAAAAACGCACAGGTCGCCAAAAGCGGCGCTTCATCTGTGAGTGTGTAAATGATCTTTGATTTCTCTGAAGCCATCGATGTTTCCTCAATATTGGTAAATTTTTAGGCCCCGGTCGATACCGAGACGCTCTCGCTTCCGCATGTCACACTCCAGGTGCTTTTGACTGCCTTTTGTGTACTTTTATGCACCGGACCGAGAAGACTATTTTAAATCATTGACCTGCCAAATTAGGATGGATTTAGGCACCAAAGTGGATGAAAGAGGGCAATTTAAGGGATTCCACCAACGCTACCCTTGATTCAAACTCGCCTTAAACTCCAGTACATGACCAGCAGACACCCCCTTCTGAATAAAAACCTCGTGCTGCTGATTCTTTGTCAGGGCTTATTTCTGACCAATAACGTGACTTTTATCGCGATTAATGGTCTTGTGGGCCTAAGCCTTAGCCCTGTGGCGTGGATGGCAACC
>JBJOJF010000071.1:0-2523 GCA_046046735.1 Pseudomonadota bacterium | reverse complement strand
GAGCCTGTTGTGGCAATTAAATACTTAAGAATGTACGCGCCCACACGAATATTAACTTCAGGCTTTACCGCATCTGTAGCGCCACCATACAAAGCGTATTTATCTTGATGGATGGATGTCATCACTTGCATTAAGCCTTCAGCACCAGCCTGACTCTTGATGTTTGGATTGAAGTTGGACTCCACTGAGATCACTGCCAATAAAAGCACTGGATCAATATTGACCTCTTTTGCAATCAACACAGTATTAGAGACATACGCTTCAATCTTTGCACGATCGAGCTTATATTTCTTTTCAAAAAATTCAGCAACAGCACGTTGATTTTGAACCGATGCCATCAACTTTGAATCAAGCGCCTGTGGATCAATCTTGGAGCTTGGAATGCGGTCAGATAAGTGAGAAATCGGCTTAACCTGCGCATGCGCTACCGATGGCATTAGCAAGGCAACGGTTTGCTGTTTAGCGCTCATTAATCCACTTTGGGGGGCTACGCTAGCTTTACCGTAGATTACTGTGGCGATTTCTTTATCAGCCGCAGGATGAATGGTCTGCTCTTGGTATTGATCCAGCATGCCAAAACCGTTTTGCCAGACGATATGTCGCGCCTCATCAGGAACCAGGATGCGTGCGAGATCAAAAGCCCCAGCTTGAGTGCCGTTGCCGGATAGCCAGAGACCAACAATCATGAAAACAGTAACAATGAGTAAGCCATTTAACACGCGGTATACCGGTGATAAGGCATGAGCCAATAGCTTTTTAGCGGCCACTGATGCTGGCAACGCTAAATGCATATCATTCGAATTGGCGGAAAAACTTTTAATCATTCAATGTTTTGCAGCACCCCATAAATCTAATTACCGATCTATGTTGCAATGCAATAAGTAAAAAACATGGGTCATCCTAAGAAGGTTCTTATATCAAGTCAAGAATAAAGATCTTGATTTCCATAACTTATAGGTCTTGAAATAAGTAAGATCCCTAAGTCACGTCTCGAAAATGATATTTAATCCTTTAATTTCAATAACTTAAGGAAGTTAGTAGGGACTTATTTCATATAATAAAAAAGGGCTGAAATTCCCACTTTTTTTCATTTTTCGACCGTAAAAATTCCGCCTTTACCCATACATCTAGTATTTGACCTCACCTTCATTTCTACCGGTAGTGTTATTGCACCAAATGAATTGATCTACTTTTGATCTAGAAATACTGACTCAGAATGTGATTGATATAGCATCACGAGTAGCTTAAGCACATTCAAATACTAGCTCTGGGGCTAACTTCTCAGTGCAAAGCAAATACAAAAAATAGCAACTCAGGTCACCACCTCACCTACACTGATGCCAATGAAATGGCTTGCAAATACCCTCCTCCTGATAGCGCTTGGGCTACCCCTTAGTGCATCAGCTCTCTTTGAGCAGTGCAAAGACTTCTTCCCGGGCCAGCAAACACCCACCACCACCCAAATGGGGCGAGATTTATGCTTTGATGACTTCGCTATCTACTACTCACCGCTAGACAAGAAGCCGATATATACGGTGGAACGCCTGAATGGTCGGACCTTAGAGGGCAAGCATCCCCGTCGTACTAACCAGTTTTACGAGGAAGCAAGACTTCCCTTTGAGGAGCGAGCCCTCCTCTCGGACTACCGCGGAAGTGGTTTTGATCGAGGTCATAACGTTCCTGCCGGTGATATGACGACGGAAAGGGGCATGGCCCAATCCTTCTCCTTGGCAAACATGATGCCCCAGGCACGACAAAATAATCAGGGGGTTTGGGCTAAGCGAGTCGAAGAACCCACCCGCATGTATGCAAAACGAGCTGATGGAGATATCTACATTTTTACAGGCTCAACTGGTAGCCTGGGAAGCATCGGTAGAGGGAAGGTGACAGTTCCATCACATCTCTACAAATTAGTTTATGACCCCGCTAAGAAAGCAGCGTGGGCCTATTGGGTTGAGAATACGAATGATGCCCAAGTCAGTCCACTCATCACTTACACAGAGCTGCAACAAAAAACTGGGATCGACTTTCGTTTACCTATCGCAGATACCACCGCCATTAAGGCAATCGTTCAATCTAGATAAGCCTTAATCCCGCATCCTAGGGCTAATTCCGTGTGCACGCTGAATAGGCGCCAATAATCCTCTTAAGCCATTGTGGTCGAGGGTGTGCATTAACTCTAGTAGCTCACCAAGTTCACCTTTGGGAAAGCCTTCGCGGGCAAACCATGCCAAGTAATTGCCAGGAAGCTCCGCCAAGGGACGACCAGCATGCTTGCCGAATGGCATCTTCATCAAAACCAGTTTCTCTAGAGCCTCTGAATTCATCAGACAAATCTTACTAGTTAAGACGGCACCTCTAAGTCAAAGCCAACATCAAAGCAATCAGGGTCATTTTCTCAATTGATAATTATTCTCATTTACTTTATATTACGAATGATTCTCAATTAGATTAACCAACCAACATCAACAGGACCATGAAACTGACCATCAAACGAATCGCACTTTTCGCCCTCTTTTTAGC
>JBJOJF010000070.1:0-4395 GCA_046046735.1 Pseudomonadota bacterium | reverse complement strand
GTTATCTTCTTTGCCTCAGATACTTCAAAGTCAATACAAAGCGATATTTCTTTAATCGGATTAATTTCTGGCATCTCTGCATTGCTTCTGGTAATTTTTATCTTTAGAAGTTTTTATGCGGTTGTAATTGTGCTGCTAACAGTAGCAATTGGCTTTCTGTATGCTTTCCTAGCTTGTTTTTTTATATTCCCGAAAGTCTACATACTGACCCTTGCATTCGGTACGAGTTTGATAGGCATGTCTGTTGACTATTGCCTGTATTGGCTGACCGCTTCGATTGATGATAGTAAAAACCCAATGGAGAGAAGGCGATATCTGCTGCCTGGAATGTTCCTAGCATTGATTACAACGGCAATGGGTTACTTTTTGATGGCAATTACACCATTTCCGGTGTTATCCCAGATGGCGGTTTTCTCTATAGCCGGCATATCAGCCGCTTGGTTGACTGTAGTTTTGATTTTTCCATACATTGCTAAATTACGTTTTAGTGCGAACAGCTCATTGACGTTGGTAAATTTCATTCAACCCAAAAATTATTTAGTTTCCGTTGCAACTCAAAAAGTAATGGTTGCTGCAATGATTTTGGTATCACTTTATGGCATTCTTTCTTTCCGTACCAATGACAGCATTAGGTCATTAGCAAGCTTTGATAAAGAGCTAATAGCGCAGCAAATAAAAACCTCAGAGATTCTTGATTTACCTAGCCCATCTCAATTCTTTATTGTTAGCGGATCTACTGATGAAGAGGTCCTCTCGAGAGCTGAGCGGCTCACTAACATGCTAGATAAATTGGTTGCTGATGGAGTGATTAGCGGGTATCAGTCGATCACCAGGTTTATCCCGTCTATTGCTTCACAAGCAATGGCAAGTAATGCATATGCATCCAGTAGCAAGGAAGGTGCTACAAAGCAGATTGCCAAAGAATTTGGTATGGACGCAGCCTGGGTGAAAAGTCAAAATCAAATAAATAAGCCGCTAACGGTTGATGAGATAAGAGGTGGCACCTTTTACAAAACCGTATCTTATCTTTGGTTCGCGTCAGATTCGTCCTCAATTAAATCAACCGCTGTTTTATTGACTGGCGTTAATAGTTTAGAGGCGATCAGCAAGCTTTCTCAATTGCAAGATGCAGATACTGTTTGGGTTGATAAACCCCAAGAAATATCAAATGTATTTGCAAGGTATAGAGCGCTTTTTTCCTATGTGATTGCAATAGGTTACTTGCTAACGTTTATTGCTATTTACGTAAAGTACAGGAAGAGGGCCTGGAGGGCTGTATTACCGCCAATTCTTGCAACTTGC
This sequence comes from Pseudomonadota bacterium, assembly GCA_046046735.1. Lineage (GTDB taxonomy): Bacteria > Pseudomonadota > Gammaproteobacteria > Burkholderiales > Burkholderiaceae > Polynucleobacter. The sequence continues at coordinate 3,093 of JBJOJF010000070.1, read as the reverse complement.
ATGACTTTAGCCATCCTGAGTCTGTCTGGCGAAACCGTTACATTAATGACGGTTATTGCATTTGCTTTACTTCTGGGTATTGGTACTGATTATGGAATCTTCTTGCTCCAGTACCCAGCAGATAAAAGGGTGCTGTTATCAATATCAATAGCAGCCTTGATGACATTAATTTCCTTCGGCAGTCTTGCTCTGAGTTCTGTACCGGCAATACATAGTTTTGGCATTGCGCTACTTTTCGGCGTTCTACTATCTTGGTTTCTCACTTTATTTTTTTCCAAGAACGCTGATGCAGGTGAGTAATCATTTAATTGCCCGTTTTCTGGGAATGCTAATCACCGCTTTTGCGCTGAGCTCATGCTCGACTGTATTTCTCAATCACTCTGATGGTACAAGTCTTAATTCATTAGGCAGGCCGCGCGTTCTTGAGATGCAAATGCATTTAACCAGGGGCCCTGATTCCTACACAATGGATCTTGTGGTTGAGGTGCAGGAACAGGGTTTAACAGTTATTGGCTCCTCATTTGGTCTTAGGGTCTTTACGCTTTCATATAACGGCGATTTGATAACAGAGGGTATTGGGAATGGTTTGCCATTCTATGTTCCAAATAAGCTGATTGTTGACGACGTTATCTTGGCTCTATTATCAACGCGGGCTTTGGAGGTTGGGTTACCTAAAAACTGTAGGCTATCAAGAGTGGGTGAGGTTGGGAAGATATACTGTGACGAGAAGCTCTTGGTAGCTATTAGACATCAAGAGACTGCTGATAAAAATGAACTGGTTTTGGTGGAGAGGTTTCAGCCGGAATACAAAGTTAATTTCGTTATAAGTGAAGTTAAGTGACTATTTATATCAATAATTATTCGATTGTTAGCCCTTTGGGTTATGGCGTTGCTGAAACTCGTGCAAATCTTTTTTCTGGCGTTAGTCCAGGGATGATAAAAACAGATAAATATAGCCCCGGTAGGCCGCTTTCCTTGGGATTGGTTAATGATCAGCTGCCTGATCTAAGTTTGGCGCCTATAAAGCATCGCTCAAGAAATAACCAATTACTCTTGGCATCCTTTCAGGATCTTGAAGATAGCTTTTATTCCCTCTCTTATCTCATCGATAAAAGTCGTATAGCGATTGTTATTGGTTCCAGTACCTCAGGCATATCTGGCGAAGAGGATGCTTTCCCTTATTTGATGGCAAATAATAAATTTCCAGAGTCATTTGATTTATCGCAGCGACTATTTTGTTCGCCCGCAAATTTTCTTGCGGATAAATTAGGTGTCTCTGGGATTGTTCATGGAATATCAACGGCATGTACATCAAGCTCAAAAGCAATTATTAGTGGCGCAAGACTATTAAAGTCAGGTATGGCAGATTTAGTAATAGCGGGCGGGGTCGATACGCTATGCAAATTTACCGTTGCTGGCTTTACTGCAATTGAGTCTGTATCTGCTGATCGCTGTAATCCCTTGTCACTCAACAGATCTGGAATCAATATTGGCGAGGGTAGTGCATTATTTTTAATGAGTCGCCAACCTGGAGGCATCTCTCTTTCTGGATGGGGAGAGAGTTCTGATGGCTATCACATCTCCGCACCAGACCCTAGTGGCTTGGGGGCGGCATTGGCAGTGAATGATGCTCTTAAGATGTCTGCCAGAAGAATTGATCAGGTTGAATATATAAACTTACATGGCACGGCTACGCGACATAACGATGCAATGGAGTCGCAACTTGTGAGCAAATTGGGATTTGAATGCCCAGTTAGCTCGACTAAACCCCTCACGGGACATACTCTTGGAGCTGCGGGTGCAATTGAGGCTGCGATTTCTTGTCTTGCTCTTGAGGGTGATGGACGCCTGCCCCCTCATTTGTGGGATAAGGTGCAAGATCCTGATTTGCCAAAATTAAATATTGCCGCGCAATTAGAAGTCGCCCCTCAAGTAGTTATGACTAATAATTTTGCATTTGGTGGAAATAATACCTCTCTAATATTGGAGAGCGCTTGAGCCCTGAACTAACTGGGATGCTTCCTCACGCCTCATCCATGCTACTGGTTGATAGGCTAATTTCAAGTAATGATTGCTCTATTGTTATTGAGGCAACCATTAAAAATGATTATCCGTTTTCTAATGGAGTTGCTGGCACTTGGATTGGGCTTGAATTGATGGCTCAATCAGCTGCAGTGCTATCTAGACTTAGGAATTCTGAGATGTCAGAAAAACCTTCGCTAGGGTTTTTATTGGGTAGCAGAAGTTTTATTGCGCATGTCCCAGAATTTGTTCCTGGACAAAAGGTTTTGATAGAGGTTCAACTTGACCCCGAGTCTTTGGGGCAGCCAACTATTACTGTCTCTGGCATCATCAGGGATGATTTAGGGTGTCCAATCTGTGAGGGTGCTCTCACTCTGTTTGAGCCCAATGATGATGCTTTATATTTACTCAAATGAAACTTAATAAAACCGTTCTAATTACTGGCGCCAGTAAAGGTATTGGCAAGGCTATAGCCTATAAGCTAGCAGCTGATGGTTACGATCTGGTGCTTCACTCTAGATCCAGCATTGGTGATTTGAAGTTATTGGCCGATTCGCTTCAAAGGGAGTTTGATACCAATTCACATCTTTTGCAGTTTGATGTTTCAGATAGGGCGGCATCCAAGGATTCCCTTGAGAATTATTTAGATCAAGCTGGTGCGCCCTATGGTGTTGTTTGTAATGCGGGAGTTACTGCCGATAATGCTTTCCCTGCGATGCTTGGTGAAGAGTGGGATAGCGTTGTTGATACGAACTTAGGCTCTTTCTATAATGTTCTCCATCCTTTGGTTATGCCTATGGTGTCAGCTAGGAAGCCGGGAAGAATTATTGCCATGTCATCTGTTTCAGGCGTAATGGGTAACAGGGGGCAGGTGAACTATAGCGCTTCAAAGGCGGGAATTATTGGTGCAACTAAAGCCTTGGCCATTGAGTTGGCTAAACGGAATATTACCGTTAATTGCGTAGCGCCAGGGCTAATAGAGACCGATATGGTTTCTCGGGAAATTGCTGATGCGGCTTTAAAGGGAATTCCAGCCCAGAGAATGGGTAAGCCAGAAGAGGTGGCTGCAGC
>JBJOJF010000069.1:0-4390 GCA_046046735.1 Pseudomonadota bacterium | reverse complement strand
CATAGGGTCCGATCAGGGAGCCGGCACCGACCTTAGCACCATCTATATGGCTGTATGGATGAATGGTGACACCTTTACCAATGACGCTATTGCGAATGACGCAGTAAGGTCCAACTCTTGTCCCAGCAGCCAAGGTAACGCAGCCTTCGAATACGCAGCCGACGTCGATGAAGACATCCGTTCCACACTCCAAAGTTCCACGAATATCAATGCGCGCAGGGTCAGCCAAAGATACGCCGGCATCCATCAATAAGTTGGCTTGATTTAGTTGATGCACCCGCTCAAGCGCAGCCAGCTGATCACGGCTATTCACGCCAACAGTTTCATATTCGTCATCGGCTTGTGCTGTACGAATCGGCACACCATCTTTAACAGCCATGGCAATGACATCAGTTAAATAGTACTCACCTTGAGCATTACTAGAACGCAAGGCCTTCAACCATTTCTTCAAAGAATTGGTTGGCAACACCATAATTCCAGTATTAATCTCTTGAATGCGCTTTTGCTCAGCGCTTGCATCTTTTTCTTCAACAATCGCTTTAACGGATCCATCGATATCGCGCACGATACGACCATAGCCCGTTGGAGCACTCAGATTTTGAGTAAGAAGTGCCAAAGCCGAATCCTGCCCACGCACACCGTCAGCTAATTTAGCCAATTTGGAAAGCGTTTTTTTACTTGTGAGCGGTACATCGCCATAAAGCACTAAGGTGGGCTCATTCACATCGAGTTTGGGTAAAGCCTGCAATAGTGCATGGCCAGTACCTTTTTGCTCTGCCTGAAGCACCGTGTTGACCTTGCCAAAGCGAGCCTCTTGCGCACTAGCAGTAGCTAGAAATGCTTTTACATCTGCTGCGCCATGACCAACGACCACAATCGGGCCAGTTTTTGGATTCTTACCTTGTAAATCTAGCGCGGTAGAGAGAACGTGCTGCAGAAGCGGCTTCCCGGCCAAGGTTTGAAGAACCTTGGGTAATGCGGATTTCATCCGCTTTCCCTGCCCAGCAGCCAAAATGACGATGTTCATAGAGAGGGATTATAAGTCCCCTGAATCACGGTTCCACAGGCTAATTCATCGATTTCCGCCTCATCAATCGCCCTATCACCAGGAGAGCGAGCAGCAATGCCCGATAGCTCAGTAGAGATCTCTAGATTTTTGAAATCAAATGCCTCGCCATCCATTAAATGGGAGGGCACGATGTGATGCATGGAGCGAAACAGATTCTCAACGCGCCCAGGGTGCTTCTTTTCCCATTCGCGCAACATGTCTTTAATCGCACCACGCTGAAGGTTGGTCTGACTACCGCATAGATTGCACGGAATAATTGGGAAATTCATATCCACTGCATAGCGCTCGAGCAACTTCTCAGGAACGTATGCCAATGGGCGAATCACAATATGCTTGCCATCATCTGAACGCAACTTTGGAGGCATACCCTTGAGCTTGCCTGCAAAGAACATATTTAAGAGCAGGGTTTCTAAAATGTCATCACGATGGTGACCTAGAGCGATCTTTGTCGCGCCCAATTCATCAGCAACCCGATACAAAATTCCACGGCGCAAACGAGAACACAATCCACAGGTTGTTTTTCCTTCTGGAACTACTCGCTTAACAATGCTGTATGTATCTTGATTTTCAATGTGGAATTGAACGCCAAGAGCAGTCAAATAATTTGGCAATATTTCAGCAGGAAATCCTGGCTGCTTTTGATCTAAATTTACTGCAACAATTTCAAAATTGATCGGGGCACGTTCACGTAGCTTTAATAAAATATCCAGCATGGCATAGCTATCCTTACCCCCGGATAAGCACACCATTACCTTATCGCCATCCTCGATCATGCCAAAGTCACCGATAGCTTGGCCCACTAGACGACACAACTTCTTCTCTAGCTTATTTTCCTCAAAGACCGCTTTACGAATATCACCCATGAAATTCAATTCTTTATCTAATACTTTTTAGGCTTGCTTTATTCGGAACACTTCAACACCAACCGAATGACAATCTGGATACACATCTGGCTTGGCTGTACTGACACGCGCAGCTATCACTTTAGGATGCTGCAACATCGCAGTCACGATGTCGTCGCAGAAAGTTTCTTGCAAGTGGATATGCCCCTGGGAAGACCGTGCCTTAATGGTTTCACGCATAAAGTCATAATCAACCACCTCCTCCAACAAGTCTTTGGAAGGGGTATTCATAGCCATCGGAACATATAAATCCACATTCAAGATAACGCGCTGCTCAGCTTTCTTTTCAAAGTCATGAACACCTATATTGATATAGATTTCGTAGTCACGTAAAAATAAACGGCGACAGTCGATGAGTGCTGGATGAGAAAGAATGGCATGCATAAGGTATTGTTAACTCTTAAATGAATTTCTGTATTGAAGCGCTTAGCTTGTTTTAAACATCACATCACGTGAAGAGGATTGCAAGTGCTGCCCCCCATCCACATATAAAGTGGTTCCCGTAATTGCATTCGAGCTTGCCAAAAATACTGCTGCTTTTGCAATATCCTCTGGCGTTGATGACTTTCCTAATGGCGTCATTTGATGTGCCTTAGAAAAACCTTCGTCGGTTTGATCGCCCGAAGTCAAAGTAATTCCTGGGGCTAAACCCACTACCCGTAAGTAAGGAGCAAAGTCTACGGCCAATAACTCAACTGAAGTCAGAAGTGCTGACTTAGATAAGGTGTAAGACAAAAAATCAGGATTCAGATTAATTAATTTTTGATCAAGCAATTGAATACTTGAAGGAATAAATGAATCTGTCTCGCTATTTTTTTCTACTCTACTTTTTTGATGCGCAAACATTAATTGAGAGAGCAAAATAGGTGCAGCCAAATTAACCTGCATATGATCTTGTAAATTTTTACCGCTTAAGGGGGTGCTTGAATTGGCGCGATCGTATTCAAAGATCGAAGCGCTATTCACCAAGCATTGCAAATTCTTGAACTGGTCAGAAACGGCCAGAAACAGGCTGTTGATTTCCGCCTCATTGGCTAAGTCTGCCCTAAAGGCTTCTGCTTTACGTCCTAAACCCTGAATTTGGGCTACGGTCTCTTGAGCTTCCGCTTCAGAGCGTCCGTAATGGATTGCCACATCCCAACCTTGGCGAGCAAACTCCAAAGCAATTTCCCGACCAAGGCGCTTAGCCGCGCCGGTCACTAAAACCGCTTTATTTTGCTGAGGTTGTGGGTTTGAACTCAAGTTCACTTAAATTCTCTTAGACTAGCGAGCTATGGATATTACCTTGACCAGCCTTGAAACGGCTCATACCGAACTGCTGAACCAGAAAATACTCGCAGAAATCTCCTCTAAAGGGGGTTGGATACCCTTTTCTAGGTATATGGAGATGGCTCTATATGAGCCAGGAATGGGCTATTACAGCGCTGGAGCCCATAAACTGGGTGCTGGCGGGGATTTCACCACCGCGCCCGAGCTCTCCCCTTTATTTGGCTCTGCCATCGTCTCGACGCTGCTACCTATTCTGGAGGGCCTCCAATCTCAAGGCTTGCCTACGCAAATACTGGAATTTGGAGCCGGGACCGGAAAATTAGCTGAATCTATCCTGACCCGCCTGAACGATCTGGGGTTTTCTTTAGATCGATACGACATTATTGAAATCTCCCCTGACTTAGCGCAAAGACAAGAGGAGCGCCTGAGGGATCTCACAGAAAAGCTCAATCTTTCCACCCAATGTTCTTGGCTCAACTCTTTGCCGAGCGATTTCAAGGGAATCATCCTAGGAAATGAAGTGATTGATGCCATTCCCTGTGATGCCATCATTTATCAAAATGGATTTTGGTATTGGTATGGCGTAGCCGTGAATGATGGCAAGGCCACTTGGTCAGTCGGTAAGCCTGTCGAACAGTCCTTGCTTCCTAATGCACTTCTCGTAGGAGACTTTTCTGAAGGGTATGTCACTGAATTGCATGCACAAGCAAATGCCTGGATGCAACATATTGCCAAGCAAATGGAAGCGGGTCTCTTTCTTACTTTTGATTACGGCTTTCCAGAAAATGAGTATTACCATGGGCAGCGTCTTGAAGGAACATTGATGGCGCATCATCGCCATCATGCAATTCAAGATCCGCTTTACTTGCCTGGACTTTGTGACTTAACCACGCACGTTGAATGGTCCCAAATCGCCCGTAGCGCGCTGAAGGAAGCAGTGGATGATGTTTATCTCAGCAACCAGGCGGGCTATTTACTGGATGCCGGCATTGGTGATATTGCTTTAGAAATTGGCGACCCCGGAAATCCCGAAACCTTCCTACCTATTTCTAATTCATTACAGAAGCTCTTGTCCGAAGCAGAAATGGGTGAACTTTTTAAAGTCTTTGCATTCTCAAAGAAATTAGAGGTGCTGTTACCAGGCTATACG
>JBJOJF010000068.1:0-3052 GCA_046046735.1 Pseudomonadota bacterium | reverse complement strand
CTGGGATAGAGAGTGGCTTGACTTGATTGCAGCTGCGACACGGGCTTGACGTGTACCCCCACAACAGGCAAGAACCGCAGCCTGTATTCCTTGCGGCACAGCTACGCCACCATGAGCCTGATGGACGGGCAGGTGGACATGCACACCTTGGCAAAACAGATGGGCACAACCATCGGCATGCTGGAGCAGCACTACAGCAAGATGACTGCGACTATGGCTGCGGACAGGTTGGCTTGACTCTCATTTTGAGAGTTCGCCAAATTAAAAGGCTAGCTCGTTGCAGAGCAGGCTTATCGTCCAGAAACTGAAAATTGCATGTGTCGTTTTACACGACAGTTGTGATGTGGGAGCTTTGCAAATCTTAGTTGTGTGGACAATGACACCCACACACTAAGCAAGCAAAAGGGCAATTCAGCTGCAATGATTGAGCGGCACTACTCAAAGTTGACGGCCACGATGGCTGCTGAGCGGCTGGCCTGACCATATTTCTAATTCACTGTAGCAAGAGAAAACATGAAACACTACCTGCGTAAATTGATTGTCATTGCCTTGGTGATGTACGGTACAAGTTTGATGGCTGAGCCAAAAGATCAGCTTTACGGAAATGGTTCCGCTATTCAGTATGAGGCCGGTTGGCCAATACGTGTTAATCCTCCTAACCGATTGGCAGCATTCAATGGTCAAGCCTTGAAAGCCATTTACTCTAAGAGACCTGTATGGATTGCATCCGCCGATACACCTACTGAATTGCCCAAGGCAGAGGTTAAGTTTAGCTATTTCAATGATCCATCAGATTTGCTGAAAAGACACAGCATCATGGCGATTGCGTTGGGCAAGAATGGAAAAATAGTTTACGAGCGTTACCAGTTTGGCACATCATCGCAATCATTGTTTGATAGCCAGTCAATTGCAAAAGTACTTACAGCACTCAGTGTGGGTGTTGCAATGAACCAGGATAAGAGCATTGAATTGAATGCCAAAATGGCTGAATTAGTGCCAAAGCTTAATGGTTCACCGCTTGGGGAGGCGTCTTTAAAGCAAACGCTTCAGATGCAATGCGGGCACAAATTCAAGTGGGAAGATAGTGGCTCGGAGGGTAGTGCAGGGCAATATGCAAAAGTACGTTTTGCCGCAACTGATAAGGGTGGGCAGAACCTTTATGAATATTTTAAAACAGTACCTGCAAATGTGCCGGGTCAGACCTTTGCTTATGATCCACATTGTTCAGATAGCCTTAGCATGTTGATTACTCAAAAGACAGGCGTACCTCTTCGCCAATTTTTTGAAAAGTTTATTTGGCAGAAAATTGGCGCGAAAAATCAGGCTGCGTGGCTTAGTCCTACTGCAACTCCTGAGTTGACTACTGGAGCAAGTAATTTTTATGCAACTCTTCCAGACTATGCGAAATTAGCAAACGTGATCGTAAATGCTGGAGTAGTAAACGGACAAGAAGTGTTACCAAATAACTGGCTTGAGAGCATGCGGACAGATACTGTGGCTGTCCCCAAAAGTGAAAACGAAAATTTCGGACGTTATGGTTACCACGCCTGGATCAGAAATGACAAAAAAGACAGTTGGTTCGCTGGTTTAGGAAATCATGGGCAACGCTTCTATCTTGATCCAAGGAACAACAGCTTCATGATTATCTTTGCCCTGGATTTTGACCACATCAAAGAATCTGACAGATTTTGGGAGTGGTTTAGAAGCACATCTTTGGACAAATTGTGATTGCAAACTCTAAAATTTTGCATGGTGAATCAGTCAAGAAGAAATATTAAGGAGATTTAATGAGCTGGGCTAAATTGATTTCAGGTGCTGTCTTGATGATGGTCGCAAGCTTGGCTTTTGCTCAAGATGAGTGTGTGCCATTCAATCCAGAAAACACAAAAATTGTTGATCGTGGTCCTGTCAAAACTGTCTTTGGTCCGCTCGCCAATTTCAATCCTTGCCACTCTTCGGTCAAGCTTGATACGCCATCGTTCTTTGCAAAAAAGCGGGGCGCTAAACCCCCGTTGGTCATCATCGCCCACGGTGGTGGAGGCTTGGGTGAATATGAGCGTGACTTTGCCAAATTGATGAATCAACAGGGTTATGCAACCTTGATCTTCGATGCATTCCAAATGAATGGATTGACACCGTTTTCGGACCTATTGCTTTATCACATGAGCAATGTGGGTCGCCAACGGATGATCTACAAGGCTACGCTGGGCGCTTACCAATGGGCGCTCAAAAGTGACAAGGTTGACACGAGCAAGATGTTTTTTCAGGGCTTGTCAAATGGCGCAGCCGTTTCGATCAATATGGCCGGAGCTGTTGATCCAGCCAATGTACGCGGTGTGATTGCCGAAGGTGGTCCATCAGCAGGCATTGGTTTTCCTGATGAAATCAAAGTTCCCCTGCTTTTGCTGTACGGAGGGGCTGACAACTACGGTGGCTTACACAAAGAAGATATGTTGCACTTGAGAGCAATGCCCTGTGGGTACAACGATCATTATCCGCTCGCACCTGCTGGATTCAACCAAAACTGCAACCGCTTGGCTAACTCAATGAATCCCATGCCGTCGCCACAAAGTTGGTATGACAGTGTCAAGTCCAAGGGGCAGGATGTACGTCTTGAGCTCGTTGAGGGTGGCGGTCACGGAATGATGTTTGCCGAATTTACAATCTCCTCAAAGCAGCTCCCTGGAGGTAGGATGTTCTTCATATCCCAGGGAGCATCGGCAGATACAAGAGCCAAGCTGCAGAAGCTTGTGTTGGAATTTATCGAGTCAAAGCTTTGACGGTCACAATGGCGGCTGAGCGGTTAGCTTGAAGTGTCGTGTAAAACGACATCTGATCACTGAGGTTGTACGGAGTTTTGTGTAAACGGGGCTGCGATCAGTCCCTCGGCATCCTGGCTTCGCGCTACGTGCGTATGCTGCTGGAAAATGATTTGGCCAAGTCATCTGGAAGACGCTTGGTTTCAATGCCGTTTATTTGGCATTACAAGACCACTTTTTGTTTCATTTTTAGGCCCATTTTTTTACCTAGTGGACTTTGTTATTTCTGGACC
>JBJOJF010000067.1:0-7859 GCA_046046735.1 Pseudomonadota bacterium | reverse complement strand
GCTACCCACGACAGTTGGATTGGCGCTGTTTCTATGGGCAACCCCCATGCCGTTCAAGTGGTAGGTGATATTGATAGCGCACCAGTCTTAGAAGAAGGGCCATCTGTTGAACGTCACCCCTCCTTCCCAAAGAAGGTGAATGCAGGCTACATGCAAATTCTGAATCGCAATGAAATCAAATTGCGAGTGTATGAACGCGGTGCTGGAGAAACGCTTGCTTGTGGAACTGGTGCTTGTGCTGCAGTGGTATCCGGAATTCGTCGTGGCTTATTAGACTCACCAGTGACGGTGCATACGCGTGGCGGTGATTTGCAAATTGCATGGGGCGGCATCATGAATAACCTTGCACAACCGGTCATCATGACTGGCCCAGCCACTACCGTGTTTGAGGGTGAAACAGAAATCTAAAGAGGCTAGCCAGAAACTAGACTTCGTAGATTAGACGCCGTACTTCTCGCGATACGCCTTGACTGCAGGAAGGTAATTAGTTAATTGAGTATCGCTTGATGCCGTCAAAAAACTCATCACATCAGCTAAGTTAGCAATCGCAACTACCGGCAATCCAAATTCTTGCTCTACAGCCTGAACTGCAGACTTGTCACCAATCTCGGTTGCGGTACCGGATCTCTCCATACGATCAAGAGCAATCAACACAGCTGCTGGTTGCGCCCCTGCGGCACGAATTAAAGCAACCGACTCTCGAACCGATGTTCCTGCAGAGATCACATCATCAATGATGACTACCTTACCTTTTACTGGGGCGCCCACTAAAGAGCCGCCCTCACCATGATCTTTTGCTTCCTTTCGGTTGTAGGCATAAGGCACATTCCGACCAGCATCGGCTAGTGCGATGGCGGTTGCAGCAGCTAAAGTAATGCCTTTATAGGCAGGGCCATACAGCATGTCGTACTCAAGGCCTGATTCTTGTAGAGCCTTGGCGTAATAGCGACCTAAAGCACTTAAGCGTGCGCCATCATTAAATCCACCCGCGTTAAAGAAATAAGGAGAGAGTCGACCCGCTTTAGTTTTAAACTCCCCAAACGACAAAACGTTTGCCTCCAAGGCAAAGCGGATAAAGTTATCTTGATTAGAATTTTTTGAGCTCATAGGCCTATATGTTACGCATCATTTCTGCCAACCTCAACGGAATCCGCTCGGCGGTTAAAAAAGGCTTTATGCCCTGGGTTGTGAAGCAAAAAGCTGACTTTGTCTGCATGCAGGAGCTTAAAGCCCAACAAGATGACCTAGAAGACGCCATCCTCAATCCAGATGGCCTGCATGGATTCTTTCATCATGCAGAGAAAAAAGGTTATAGCGGGTGCGGAATCTATACCCCACACAAACCTGACGAAGTGCTCTACGGCTATGGGAACGAAGAGTTTGATGCTGAAGGCCGCTATGTGGAGGCTCGGTTTAAGAAGCTCTCCGTTATCTCGGTATACATGCCCTCCGGGTCGAGCTCGCCAGAAAGGCAAGAAGCTAAGTATCGGTATTTGGATTCTTTCTTGCCCCATCTCATCGATCTAAAGAAGTCGGGACGTGAAATCGTTTTGTGTGGAGATGTCAATATTGCCCACAATGAAATTGATTTGAAGAACTGGAAAGGCAACCTCAAGAACTCTGGCTTTCTGCCAGAGGAGCGAGCTTGGCTCACTAATTTATTTAATAAGGTGGGCTTCGTGGATGTGTATCGTGCGTTAGAACCTGAAGCAAGTGATGATTGCTACACCTGGTGGAGCAATCGTGGCCAAGCCTATGCGAAGAATGTGGGATGGCGTATTGACTATCACATCACCACTCCAGGAATTGCTGCCAGCGCTAAGAGAACGGCCGTATATAAGGATGAGCGCTTCTCAGATCATGCGCCCCTTACCGTAGACTACGACTGGTCTATTTAACTGGCTGTGAGTCCTACTTCTTAAGCTCAACTACCTTTAGGTGGATAGTGAGCCAGATCAGAATTAAAACCGGCGCACCAATAATGGCCGTACTGATGAAAAAAGTTTGATAGCCAAAGCTGTCTACGAAGACGCCGGAGAAACCTGCTAGCCACTTAGGCAAGAGCAACATCATTGAACTAAACAAAGCATACTGAGTTGCTGAATACTGAATGTTAGTCAGTGATGATAAAAATGCAATGAAGGCAGCAGTAGCAATTCCAGAGCTGAGGTTATCTGCAGAGATTACCCAGACCAAGCCATTCAAGTCATGCCCCATTGTTGCTAACCATGCAAAGAGGAGATTACTTACCGCCGACAGAATTGCACCCAAAAATAAAATGCGCATCACACCAAATCGCAGCGTCAGAACACCGCCAACAAAAGCTCCCACGAGAGTCATCACCACACCAAATACTTTACTAACCGCTGCCACTTCATCTTTGGTATAGCCCATGTCCACATAAAAAGGATTGGCCATGATGCCCATCACGACATCGCTAATCCGATAAATAGCAATCAAAGATAGGATCAAAATTGCATGCCATCCATAGCGCTTGATGAAGTCCGCAAAAGGCTCAATGAGCGTTTGGTGCAGCCATGCCTTTGCATTGCGCGCTCTTGCTAACTCTACGCGCACCGGCTCTTTACTAAACAAAGTAGTAACGACACCCACTCCAATTGAGAATGCCATACAAAGGTACGCAAACTGCCAGGCACTAACATCGTATCCAGTAGCACCGGTTTCGGCCCGAGCTGCTAACCACAACACGCCAGCGCCAGACCAAATTAATGCAAGGCGATATCCCATTTGATAGGTTGCGGCTAGAGCAGCCTGATGATCACTGTCTGCTGACTCAATTCGAAATGCATCTAAAGCAATATCTTGAGTGGCAGAACCAAACGCAACCAATAAGGCGCACCAAACAATCGGTGTGAGCTGAACCTGAGGATCAATACTGGCCATGCCAACTAGGCCTAAGATAATCAGCATCTGCGCAAACAACAACCAACTCCGTCTTCTACCAAAAAACGAGGTAAGCACTGGAATAGGCAATCGATCTACCAAGGGCGCCCACATCCACTTAAATGCGTAGATCAACCCGACCCAAGTGAGATAGCCAATGGTGCTGCGATCAATGCCCGCCTCTCTCAACCAAAAACTAAGCGTTCCTAAAATGAGTAAAAGTGGCAGGCCTGCAGAAAAGCCTAAGAAGAGCATTCGCAGACAAGGCCACTCGAGATAAACCCGAAAATCTTTCAGCCAGGACTGTACGGAGCTAAGCACGACGAACGCGAAACAGCGCTAAGCTTCCAAAAAGATTAGGCATTAAGGTGACCTGACGGCCTTCATGCAAGATGCATTGATCCAAAATCTTTAGTCCCAAGCTGGAAGCCAATTTTTCAAAATCAGCAACAGTGAGAACGCGGACATTGGGCGTGTTGTACCACTGATATGGGAGGCTCTTAGAAACTGGCATCCGCCCAAAACCTACTGATAGGCGGTGTGACCAATGTCCAAAATTCGGGAAAGACACAATCGATTCTTTACCGACTCGCGCAACTTCTCGCAAAATCTTTTCAGTCTCATGAATCGTTTGTAGAGTCTGTGAAAGCACCACAGTATCAAAACTATTATTTCCAAATAGCGCTAAACCACCCTCAAGGTTTTGCTGAATGACATTCAGACCTTTTTGTACGCATGAGAGTACGCGAGCATCATCAATCTCAACGCCATAAGCATGAACCGGTTTTTGTTTTTGCAAATACTCTAGAAAACTGCCATCGCCACAACCAAGGTCAAGCACCTCGCTATTGGGTGCAATCCAGTTAGCAATCGCGGTAAAGTCTGCGCGCTTCATGATTTCGACTCCAGCATCTGCTCAAAGTAAGCACGAATTAAGTTGTGATAGCGAGGGTCATCCAACAAAAAGGCGTCATGCCCGTGAGGCGCATCAATCTCTGCATAGCTGACCTCACTCTTATTGCTGAGCAAAGACTCCACAATCTCACGACTACGGTTTGGTGGAAAACGCCAATCAGTAGAAAAACTTACCACCAAGAACTTTGCTTGTACTTCAGCAAGGGCGCGATTTAGGCTGCCCTCGTAACGTCGCGAAGGGTCAAAATAATCTAAGGCCCTAGTAATCAGTAAGTATGTATTGGCATCAAAATAAGTAGAAAACTTATCGCCTTGATGACGAAGGTAGCTCTCGACTTCGAACTCCACATCGAAACTGAAGCGATAGTCATGAGACTCGCCATTAGGGCGCTGTAACTCACGACCAAACTTCTCAGCCATATCGTCATCAGACAAGTAGGTAATGTGGCCAACCATACGCGCCAATCGCAGGCCGCGCTTTGGAACTACCCCGTGCTCATAGTAGTTCCCACCATGAAAATCGGGATCAGACAAAATGGCGTTACGCGCAACTTCATTAAATGCAATATTTTGAGCGCTAAGTTTTGGGGTAGAAGCGATAACTAAGCAATGCTCTAAACGTTTTGGAAACTGAATCGCCCAAGCCAAAGCCTGCATACCACCCAGACTTCCGCCCATCACTGCAGCAAAGCGGCGAATACCTAACTTATCCGCTAAGCGCGCCTGGGTGTTCACCCAATCCTCAACGGTAATTACCGGAAAGTCTGCGCCATAAGGTTTACCACTCGCCGGATTAATACTCATCGGCCCAGTTGATCCGAAGCAAGAGCCTAAATTGTTAACGCCGATCACAAAAAAATGATCTGTATCTACGGGCTTGCCTGGGCCAATCATGTTGTCCCACCAGCCAATGTCCTGTGGGTCATCAGGATTTGGTCCAGCCACGTGATGAGATGCATTTAAAGCATGACAAACCAGAACAGCATTACTTTTATCGGCATTTAACTTGCCATAAGTTTCGATGACTAAATCGTAGCCAGATAATATGGCGCCACTTTGCAAAGGCAAAGGCTCGGCAAAGTGGATGGTATTTCTAGAGAGGTGTAGCTCGCTCATTCGGATAGAAGAATGCGAAGGCTAATATCGGAAGAATCCGTTGGCAGCTTCTTAAAACCACTACGTGCAAATCGATGCCAGCGTCCTAATACGCAGCTCATCAACATCGCAGCGCGCACACTGACTTCGTCTTGACTAACGCTAGCCCAGGCGCCGCCTTGCGTTTGCGCAATTCGTAAAGCCTGCTTTAGTGAGGCCTCGACGCGATCCAGCACTTGGGTAATACGCTCTTGCAAGCGATCATCCTCTTGTAACAAGGCATCCCCCAAAAGAACGCGGGTCATGCCCGGGTTTTTCTCAGCAAAGAACAATAGCATTTGTAAAATACCGCGCGCCTGCGCAAGGCCTGATTCTTCTTTTTGATTAATTTGATTAATCAAACCAAACACTGTTTGCTCGATGAAAGAAATGAGTCCTTCAAACATTTGCGCTTTACTTGCGAAATGACGATAGAGGGCAGCTTCTGAAACTTGAATTTTTGCCGCCAATGCAGCAGTCGTTACTCGCTCACCTTTTGGATTTTGCAGCATCTCCGCCAACACCTGAAGAATCTGTAGGCGTCGCTCGCCAGGACGCGGACGCTTGCGTGTCTTGGCCGCATCAACAGCGCTTGCCTCAAGGTCTGAAGTGGGCTCAAAAGAATCGCGCATGTCTATCTCTTATATTCTGTTTATTAACGTGAGCGAATCATTGTTCCGAAGGCTTGCTCAGTCAGAATCTCTAACAATAAAGAGTGCTCAATTCGTCCATCAATAATATGAACTGAATTCACACCACTCTTTGCCGCATCCAATGCTGATGAAATCTTCGGCAACATTCCGCCAGAGATCGTGCCATCAGCAAATAAGCCGTCAATCTCACGTGCTGTGAGGTCGGTCAATAGCGTGCCATTCTTATCCATCACACCCGGAATATTAGTCATCATGACCAATTTTTCTGCGTGCAAAATTTCTGCCATCTTGCCAGCCACTAAATCAGCATTAATGTTGTATGCCTGACCCTCTTCGCTAAATCCAATAGGGGAGATGACTGGAATAAATGCATCATCCTGCAAGGCTTTAACTACCGCCGGATTGATTGCTTCAATCTCACCAACAAATCCAAGGTCAATAGTGCCGCCCGCTTTTTTCTCGTCAGCTACCAGCATTTTCTTTGCACGAATCAAGCCACCATCTTTACCAGTCAAGCCAACCGCCTGACCGCCAAAGTGATTAATCAGCATCACGATGTCTTGTTGCACTTCACCGCCAAGAACCCACTCTACTACTTCCATGGTTTCTTCATCGGTAACGCGCATACCCTGAATAAAGGTGCCGGTCTTACCAATCTTTTTTAACGCTTCATCAATTTGTGGTCCGCCGCCATGCACTACTACTGGATTCATACCCACTAGCTTGAGCAAAATAACGTCGCGTGCAAAACTTTCTTTCAGACGCTCTTCAACCATCGCATTTCCACCATACTTAATCACGATGGTCTTACCGTGATATGCACGGATATAAGGCAAAGCCTCAGCCAAAATCTCCGCCTTTAATAAAGGAGAAATTTCGCTAATAGATGGTGATTGCTTAGTCATTGCTACTTTTAAAATGGGTCTAGAAATTAATCGCCAAACAATTTTTGACGAAGTTCGCGGCGCTCTTGCGCCTCAAGGGAAAGATTAGCAGTTGGACGTGCAATCAAACGGTTCAAGCCAATTGGCTCTCCAGTCTCTTCACACCAACCATAATCGCCAGACTCAATTCGAGACAAAGCCTGCTCTACCTTTTTCAACAGCTTGCGCTCACGGTCTCGTGTACGCAACTCAAGAGCATGCTCCTCTTCAATCGTTGCACGGTCGGCCGGATCAGGAACCAAAATATTTTCACGAAGATGCTCTGTAGTTTCAGAAGCATTCTTCAAAATGTCATCCTTAAGGGTCAGCAATTTCTGACGGAAAAAATCCAGCTGGGCAGCATTCATATAGTCCTTCTCGGACATCTTGAGCAATTCAGCCTCTGTTAAGGGCGCGCCCTTAGGAACCTTAGCGCTTGCAGCCTTACTTGAAGCTTTTGCTGTAGCTGTAGATTTCGTTGGTGTTTTTACCGTCATTTCATTCTTTCCATGGATTTGAACCATTATTGCTTCATTCTGCCAAACTTTTACTGCACTTTTGCCAATATTCAGCAATATTGACCGTGGCGCCGGATTGTACTTTAAATTTACTAGGCCAAACAGCCTTCGAGCCCAGCCAGCAGGGTGTCCTTAGGCAAATCAATGCCAATAAAGACCATACGGGTTTGCTTGGGTTCAGCCCCCCATAAACCTGCTAAATCACTACCCATCATCTGATGGACGCCTTGAAACACCACTTTTCGGTTACTACCCTTCACATATAGAACGCCCTTGTAGCGCAACATCTTCTCTCCAAAGACCTCCAAAATGCCTCCCAGGAAGTCTTCTAATTTTTTATGATCAAAGGGTTTATCACTACGAAAAACGAAGGATTGAATGCGGTCTGTATGCCCAGCATGCCCATGATGGTCATGGCTATGGTCGTGTCCGCAGTTGCTGTGATCATGATGGTCATGGCTGTGATCATGGCCACATGTGGCGTGATCATGGTCCTCTTGCTCTAAAAAATGAGGGTCTATGTCTAACTTGGCATTGAGGTTGAAACCCTTGAGATCCAAAACAGCATCCAGAGGAACCACTCCTTTGGAAATTGCCTGAATTGGGGCTCTAGGATTCATATGCATCAAGCGGCCTCGCAAAGCCTCTACCTCGGCTGGCGTGACTAAATCGGTTTTTGTAATAAAGATTTGATCGGCAAAACCGACTTGGCGCTGAGCCTCTTCATGCTCAGTTAATTGTTGTTGCCCGTGTTTCGCATCCACGAGAGTCACCACTGCATCTAATACGTAGTGATCAGCAACATCATCATC
>JBJOJF010000066.1:0-8675 GCA_046046735.1 Pseudomonadota bacterium | reverse complement strand
GAATTGCCAAACCAGGCCAGATTGGTCATGTTGATCAAAAGATTGACGGGTTGGCTGCTATTACGAATTCTGGCCGCAAGTTCACCACCAAAGACATCTTCATAGCAAATCGTGATGGCTGCATTGAGAGAGTCTTGCTTAGGACGCTGGATATTGAATGGGGGTTGATCAAGTGCGCCACGAGCAAAGTTGCTCATGGGCACATGAAAAGCATTCACAAACCAATCAAAGCCCGGAGGGATAAATTCTCCAAAGGGCACTAAATGGGATTTGTCGTATTGGTAGACCGATGATTGCGGAGCTAGTCCAAGTGCGCGATTGGAGTACTGAATTCCGGTCGAGCTCGTTACCTCACCAATAAGCCCAAGCAATATGTTGCTAGAACTGACGTTGGAGAAGTCTTGTAAGGATTGAAGTAGTCCAAAGGGAAGATTATTTTGTGGCCACGGATAAGCAGTCTCAGGCGTCACAATCAGATCGGCTGCTTGTTTAGTAATCTCATTCGTATAAAAAGTGAACTGCTCTTCAATCGACTTGGGATTGAATTTAAGGCTTTGCTCAAAGTTGCCTTGAATTAAACGAACGCTGATTGGTTCGCCAACAGGCTTTGTAAAAGTCCATAAGTTAGCAAGTTGCGCAATGGCTAGCGCAGTGCAAATCAAGAACCCGCTAAGCGCCCATTTTTTTTTGACTTGTGTGATTTCCCAAGAAATCCAGACCACTAAAAATGTACATGCAAGACCACCAAAAAATGGGGCGATCGCTGAGAAGGGACCATTTACTTGCGCCTCAGCAAAACCCATCCAAGGAAAGCCAGTGAAAATGATGCTACGCAGATACTCAACGAGCACCCAACTGCTTGCAAGTGCTAAGCCGGTCAGCCAAGAGTGTTGATAAAGATATAAAGGTAGGCATGCACATGCGAAATACATGGCCATACCGCTAGCCAATATCAGAACTGCTGCTGAGGAAAAGATGGAATGTATGCCACCAACATCATGAAGACTAATGTAGATCCACCAAAGACCAATCACAAAATAGCCTAAGGCAAACGATAGCCCTAATAGAAAATTGCTCTTGAGTGAGGGGGATTGGTATTTGCTAAGGGCCCACCAGATCAAGCTGAGAATAGGTATTTGAAGCCAGCCACCCCATGGGAGTTCGGCAACACCAGCTAAGGCTGCTCCCAGAATTAGTAGTGCGAGCAAGCCAATACCACGAGGAAGCCTTAGTACCGACTGCTTACTCAAAATGATCCTCAGCTAGGCTTCTTGGGGAGTTGTCGTGCCAACAAAATATGAATTTGTCTTGGGTCGGCACGCTGCACTTCAAATTGAATATCTTCAATTTCAATCAGTTCACCAATCTTTGGTACTCGACCTAAATGTTGAATCACCAAGCCTGCAACAGTTTCAATATCTTCATCATCAAATTGAGTGCCAAAGGTTTCATTGAACTGCTCAAGCTCAGTAATGCCTTTAACGCGGATGTCACCATTATCTAAAGAAATTAAGTTATCCGCTTCTTCATCGATATCGTGCTCATCTTCAATATCACCAACAATTTGCTCAAGCACATCTTCAATCGTAATAATTCCGGCAACACCACTGTATTCATCTACAACGATAGCCAAATGATTGCGATTGTCTTTAAAGTCACGCAATAAAACACTGAGTCGTTTGGACTCAGGAATAAATACAGCGGGACGAAGCCAGTCACGTACTTGAAAATCTTTTTCGCTAGAGTGGCGCAATAAATCTTTTGCCAGCAAAGTTCCAATCACGTTATCTCGACTACCTTCAAAAACAGGAAAGCGAGAGTGAGCTGCGCTAATAACGCTTTTAATGATTTCTGATAAAGACTGGTTAATGTCAATCCAGTCAATTTGCGCCCTAGGAACTAAGATATCTCGCGCACAAAGTTGCCCAACTTGAAACACACCTTCAATCATCGATAGGGCGTCAGCGTCAATTAAGCCATCGGTCTGGGCTTCTCTGAGGGTTTCGATGAGTTCCTGGCGGCGTTCGGCAGGGCTAGTAGGTTGGGGCGTTAGAAATTCGGCTAAACGCTCTAAAAGAGATTTATTGGGGTCAGGCATATGACAACATTATCGTAGAAATAAGTAAATTCAATGAATATTGTCTGCAAACCGCCTCAAAAAGGTGCATAGGGATTGGAAAATCCCAGTGACTTGAGAATGGCAATTTCTCGAGATTCCATTTTTTTGGCTTCTTTTTCAATTTCGTGATCAAGGCCTTGGGCATGTAAGCAGCCGTGGATGACCAGATGCGCTAAATGGGCTTTGACTAATTTATTTTGTTCTTTCGCTTCTTTTTGAATCACGGGCAAGCAAAAAATAATATCTGCTGCCAAAGAGCTTTTGGTGAGTTCATATGGAAAAGTGAGCACATTGGTAGCTTTAGCTTTATTGCGAAAGGCGGTATTCAGAGTCTTACCTTCAGCTTGATTAACAAAGCGAAGAGTTATTTGGCCGTTATGTGAAGTCGCTTCTTTCACCCACTTTTTAATTAATGCAGGCGAGCTAATAGCAGCAACTTTCGCTTCGATAGCGGGACTTGCGTATTGAATATCAATTTCTAGCTTAGGCATATGCGTTAATCAGATCGCCTCTGAGTGTGTAGTTGAGTACTTCAGTAATTTTGATATCTGCCATTTGCCCGATGAGTGAATCAATATCTTGCTCTAGTGCGGTGAAATGAATAACGCGATTATTGGCTGCACGACCTTGCAGATTGACTCCGTCTTTTGCTAGACCTTCTATGAGCACGCGCTCAGTATTGCCCAGCATTTTTTGGCTGATTTGATTTGCTTGGGATTCAACCAGCGCAAGTAAGGTTTGCAATCTTTTCAGTTTCACTTCGTATGGTGTGTCATCACTGAGGTTTGCGGCGGGTGTTCCGGGGCGGGCACTAAAGATAAAACAGAAGCTGTTATCAAAATTTAGTTCTTCTACCATCTTCAGTAACTTGGCAAAGTCCTCATCCGTCTCACCAGGAAAGCCCACAATGAAATCGCTTGAGAGGGTCAGGTCAGGGCGGACTGCACGCATTTTCCGAATGATGCTTTTGTATTCTAAGGCCGTGTATCCACGCTTCATTGCTGAGAGTACAGAGTCTGATGCGTGTTGCACGGGAAGGTGGAGATGACTTACGAGCTTAGGAACCTTGGCGTATACATCAATAAGACGCTGTGTAAATTCTTTGGGATGGCTCGTCGTAAACCGAATACGTTCTACGCCAGGAATTTCTGCGATGTATTCAATCAATAAGGCAAAGTCAGCGATCTCTTCAGTGCCACCCATCTTTCCTAAATAGGCATTCACATTTTGTCCTAGTAAGACAATCTCTTTGACACCTTGTGATGCGAGGCCAGCAACTTCTGTCAGGACATCATCAAAGGGGCGCGATACTTCCTCGCCACGGGTGTAGGGAACTACACAGTAGCTGCAATATTTTGAACAACCTTCCATGATGGAAACATAAGCAGAGCCACGTGTTTGGCGCGAGGCGGGTAAGTGATCAAACTTTTCAATCTCAGGAAAAGAAATGTCTACTTGAGATCTGCCAGTTTCACGACGCTGTGCAATCAGATCCGAGAGGCGATGTAAGGTTTGTGGTCCAAAGACGACGTCAACATAAGGTGCTCGACTAATAATTTGCTGACCTTCTTGACTGGCAACGCAGCCGCCAACACCAATTAATAAATTGGGCTTGCTCTTCTTGAGTTCGCGCAGGCGTCCGAGATCAGAAAAGACTTTGTCTTCAGCTTTTTCTCGAATGGAGCAGGTGTTGAGCAGAACCACATCCGCATCTTCTGGGGTGTCGGTCATGACCATGCCTTCATCGGCATGTAAGAGGTCGGCCATCTTGCCCGAGTCATACTCGTTCATTTGACAGCCAAAGGTTTTGATATAGAGCTTTTTCATATGCCGTTCTCAGGTTTATAACTGGGGGCGAAGCTCAGATTTTACGGGATAAATTTTTACAGCAGTCTTAGAGCAAGAATGGCAACGATGGTTGGAGGAATGGCCGCTATGAAGAGTAATCCCGCTGATACTGCTGCGTTTGGAAAGTAAGCGCGCAAAATAGCCAGGCCTGCAGGATTGGGGGCATTCGCAATAACAGTTAAGCCGCCGCCCGCAATAGCGCCACCAACTAGGGCGAGCTTGAATTCATGGGAAGTTCCCTGAACGAGTGAGCCTAGATAAGTTAAAGCAGCGTTATCAGTAATTGCAGTTAGTGCCATGCTGCCATAAAAGACAGCGGTGGGGCTCATTTCCTGGAGGATGGGTTGCAACCACCAGCCTTGAAGCGCACCGAGAATAACCAGCCCACCTAAGAAGAAACCAACTAATAATGCCTCTCGCAAAATGAGAGGGTTTTGATGTTTGGGGTAGGCGTTTGTATAGCCAATGAAAAAAAGTAACAACCACAGGAAGATGACGGGGTCATGAGCAAAGCCGACAATGCCTGCCAAAAACAGTAAATGAACAGCTGTAACAGCGAGCGGAATATGGGTAGTCTCTGATTTGTTTTCGGGCTCAATGAGCTGCTTATGAAATAGCAGTGTTGCGCCTAGGGCATTAATGAAGATGGCAACGCAAGCCTCTAAGCCAAAGTTAAAAAACATGAATGGCGTGCTCCAACCCCATGTTGATGCCACCATCAAGACTGGGGGAGCTGCGAAATTAGTAAGTGTGCCGCCTATTGAGATGTTGACAAATAAAACACCCAGAGTGCCAAAGAGTAATGGGGTTGAACATTTATGACGATAGACAAGGTCTCGCAACAGAAAGGCGGCCAAAGTCATTGCTGCCGGTTCGGTAATCAAGGATCCTAAAAGCGGCGTAAAGCATAAAGTCAGAAAGTAAAGAGTGGGCGCCTGCTTAGTTCGCAAAACAAATTGCAGCACTTTTCCCAGCTGATGCAGAATTTGCGTAGCAAAAGTTAAGATGGGCTTACTACCTGCAACGACCATGATTGCGAAAACGAACAAGGGCTCAGTAAAGTTCCGTTTATTTACGTAATCCTTTGCTGTTTGTAGGTCATTAGCTAGCCACATAAAAATAATGAGAATCGCCGCCCAAAATCCAAAGACAATTTCTATTTCGCCAAGCAGATGCCATAAGCCTGCATGACGGGGTGATTTTTTAGCAAGGACTTCAAAATAGGATGTGCAAAAGGTATGCAGCACTGCGATTGCAAAAATAATGCTCGCACCAAGTTCTGTAGGCGTAAAGTTCATGGGGACATAGTATCAGGAGCGCGAGATCAATATTCCCCCTGAAGATTACTATATTAAAAATGCCAATAATTTAGGAGATTTGCGTGAAATTGAAAATAGGTTATCAAGAGTTAATAGCGCAAGCAATGGCTCAAATTGAAACTATTCCACTAGATCAGGCGCAAGATTTTCTGGGTGATCCGGACACCATATTTGTTGATATTCGGGATGTCAGGGAGCTAGAGCGAGAGGGGATGATTCCCAACGCCTTTCATGCGCCACGTGGCATGTTGGAATTTTGGGTTGATCCAGACAGCCCCTATTACAAACCCATCTTTGGGGAGGGAAAGCGCTTGGTTTTGTACTGTGCCTCAGCCTGGCGCTCTGCTCTAGCAACGGAAACTCTCCACAAAATGGGGGTGCCAGGCGTTTGTCATCTAGAGGGCGGCTTTGGTGCCTGGAAGAAAGCCGGGAAGCCCATAGCAGAGAAGCAAGCAAAACCCCATTCTGCCTAAATTCAGAGTTTGATGGATCTTGAAATTATCTAAATAGACCCCATTTAGAGTAGATCAACTACTTTTAAGAGGGTTATACGCATGACTGTAGCGAGTAAAGAGACTTTAGGTTTTCAGGCAGAGGTAAAACAACTTTTACAGCTGATGATTCATTCCTTGTATTCCAATAAGGAAATTTTTCTCCGCGAGTTAATCTCAAACGCATCCGATGCATCCGACAAACTCCGTTTTGAAGGCATTGAGCATCCTGACTGGTACGGAGATGATCCAGAATTAAAAATTAAGGTCAGCTTTGACAAAGCCGCCAGAACCGTGACGATTTCTGATAACGGTATTGGAATGAGTCGCGACGAGGTAATTGCTAACTTAGGTACTATTGCGCGCTCTGGTACCAAGGAATTCTTTTCTAAACTTTCAGGAGACCAGCAAAAAGATGCTGCATTGATTGGTCAGTTTGGCGTAGGTTTTTATTCTGCTTTTATCGTAGCTGATCGCATTACTGTTGAGACCCGTCGCGCGGGATTGCCAGCGGCCGATGGTGTACGTTGGGAATCCGATGGTTCCGGCGAATTTACTGTCGAGACAATTGATCGTCCGCAACGCGGCACCTCGATCACCATGCATTTGCGTGAAGGCGAAGATGACTATCTTTCTTCTAACAAGTTGAAGTCGATCATTCGTAAGTATTCAGATCACATCTCTCTGCCAATTCAGATGAATAAAGAAGAGTGGGACGCGGATAAAAAAGAGCAAGTTATTAAAGACGAGCTCGAGAGCATTAATCAGTCAAGTGCATTATGGGCCCGCTCTAAATCTGAAATTACTGAAGAGCAATACAACGAGTTTTATAAACATTTATCACATGATTATGAAAATCCACTGTGCTATTCCTTAAATCGCGTAGAAGGCCGTAGCGAATTTACACAGTTACTCTATATTCCCGGGCGCGCTCCATTCGATTTGTGGGATCGCAATAAACGTGGTGGCATCAAGCTCTATGTCAAAAGAATTTTCATCATGGATGATGCAGAGCAATTGATGCCGATGTATCTCCGCTTTGTCACTGGAGTCATTGATTCAACAGATTTGCCTTTGAATGTTTCTCGGGAAATTTTGCAAGAGTCCCGTGATGTCAAGGTGATTCGTGAAAGCTCTACCAAGCGTGTACTCAGCATGCTTGAAGATTTAGCTAACAGCGATGACGAGGCCAAGAAAGAAAAGTACCGTACCTTCTGGACCCAGTTTGGGCAGGTATTAAAAGAGGGCGTTGGAGAGGACCAGGCAAATCAAGAGCGAATTTTGAAGCTCTTGCGCTTTGCAAGTACGCATACGGATTCTGCTGAGCAAACAGTATCTTTAGCTGACTACGTCTCGCGTATGAAAGAAGGGCAAGATAAGATTTATTACGTGACTGGGGATACTTTTAATGCCGCTAAGAATAGCCCCCATCTAGAAATCTTCCGCAAGAAGGGTGTTGAAGTTCTTCTGCTCTCTGATCGCGTCGATGAGTGGATGTTGTCTTTCTTTAGTGAGTTTGATGGCAAGCAAATGACTTCGGTTGCTAAGGGCGGCCTGGATCTGGGTAGTCTTAGCGATGATCAGGAGAAGAAAGAGCATGAAGAAACTGAGAAGAATTTCAAAGACTTGATTGATCGCATGAAGACTACCTTAGAAGACAAGGTGAAAGATGTCCGAGTGACTTTCCGTCTAACGGATTCGCCTGCTTGTTTAGTTTCTGATGAGAATGAGCTCTCTGGTAATTTGTTACGTATGCTCAAAGCTGCGGGTCAGCAAGCACCAGACACCAAACCGATTTTAGAAATTAATCCTGAGCATCCTTTGTTACTGAAGTTAAATTCAGATGACAAGCAGTTTGATGAGTGGACTCAAGTGTTATTTGATCAGGCGCTATTGGCTGAGGGTGGTCAGTTGAATGATCCAGCCGCTTACGTTAAGCGCATTAATCAATTGCTGTTGAGCTAACTTAGTATTGAGCGCCCAAAGAAAAACCCGACTTGTTTATCGCAAGTCGGGTTTTTTATTTCAGTACTTCTAAAGCTACAAGCATGCCATTAATGGCAACAGCTTATTAGTTTGGAGCTTTGGCTGGCTGATTATTTTTTCCAGCTTTGTAGCCAGAGTTATATTCAGAAGCTTGCTCTTTTTTGTAAGCGTCATAAACATAACCAGAGGCTGCACCAACTGCTGCACCACCTACTGCACCCCAAATTGGGTTGCCGTGGAAAATGGCTGTGCCAACTGCACCAGCGGCAGCGCCGATAGATGCGCCAGATAAGGTGCGCTGCTCTGTATTGTCCATATTGGAGCAACCTGCGATTGCTAAAGTTGCAGCAGTAATAGCGATAATTTTTTTCATATCAACTGATCCTTAAGTCTGTATAGATTGAATTCTGTAAATGGCTTGAATTATTTT
This sequence comes from Pseudomonadota bacterium, assembly GCA_046046735.1. Lineage (GTDB taxonomy): Bacteria > Pseudomonadota > Gammaproteobacteria > Burkholderiales > Burkholderiaceae > Polynucleobacter. The sequence continues at coordinate 482 of JBJOJF010000066.1, read as the reverse complement.
TTGGCGCAAGGAAAGCGTGCAGCCAAAAAGCCCAAGAAAACGCCTGCAGCAGGTTTGTCTGCAACCTGCTGATTGCTTTGTCCAAATTTCACAAATTCAGCAATAACTTCATCGCGTGTTGGTGCTGGTTGTTTTACGCAAATATAAGGTTTAGCGCGCTGTGGGTGGCGTGTTGCTAAGTAAGTGTCGTAAATACCAGTTGCATAGCCAACGCAAAAACTGCGGGACTCAGGGCTCGCAGGCAAGCCGCAAACTTTAACCAATTCTTGGGTGCTCAAAACCTGCACTTTTTCTTGAGCTTGAGCGAGGCCAGAAAATGCACCTGCAGCAGCTAAAACAACTAAAACTTTTTTCATGGTTTTTTCCTAGAGTGTATTTATTTTGATAATAAACCATATTATCGATGAAATTTTGCACTAAATCGGTGCAATTTAAGGAGAAATCGAGATCAATATTCCCCATAATGATGCAAAAAACATAAG
>JBJOJF010000065.1:0-15200 GCA_046046735.1 Pseudomonadota bacterium | reverse complement strand
GTTCATGGCTGATGGCGCATTCAATCAGACATTCATGACTGGTAAAGAGTTTAGAAATTGGCTCACATTAAATGAAGCATTGCATAAGCAATTAATGGCTGAAGCTGGTTTCATAGCTAAGTAATTTTGGAGAAATGAAATAGGACCCCGCTTCTTAGGGGCCCTATTTAATTTCTAAAAAAAATTACTTAGCTATAAAACCAGCTTCAGCCATTAATTGCTTATGCAATGCTTCATTTAATGTGAGCCAATTTCTAAACTCTTTACCAGTCATGAATGTCTGATTGAATGCGCCATCAGCCATGAACTTCTTCCACTCTGGTGTCTCGCGTACTTTTTTGAACACGTTGATGTAGTAATCAACTTGCTCTTGAGTTACGCCAGGAGCCATGAAAATGCCGCGCAACATCACGTAGTCAGTTGACACGCCAGCCTCTTTACAGGTTGGAACATCGTTCCAGGACTGAGTTGAAGTGATCTTTTCTTTGTAAGGCATACGTGTGTCATCAAATACGCACAATGCACGCAATTTATTTGCACGCCATTGGGCAACCGCTTCAATTGGATTGTTCACAGAAGAATCAATGTGATTACCAACGAGTTGCACAGCTACGTCGCCTCCCCCTTTGAATGGGATGTATGTGAACTTGGCGCCTGTTGCTTTTTCAATCGCTACAGTGATGATTTGGTCTTCAGACTTAGATCCAGTACCACCCATTTTGAACTTACCAGGACCAGCCGCTTTAGCTGCGTCGATATATTCCTTGGCAGTTTTGTAAGGCTTCTCAGCGTTATCCCATAAAACGAATTGGTCAAGAGCCAACATCGCCACTGGAGTGATGTCTTGCCAGTTGAATGGAACACCAGTTGCCAAAGGAGTTGTAAACAAGTTGGACAAAGTGATCACGATCTTGTTTGGATCGCCTTTAGCTTCTTTCATTGCCAAGAAACCTTCTGCACCAGCACCAGCACCCTTGTTCACAGGGATTACTGCCTGCTTCATCAAGTTGTTCTTAGTAATGATGCCTTGGATCATACGAGCCATTTGGTCGGCACCGCCGCCAGGACCCGCAGGGATGATGAACTCAACTGGCTTGGTTGGTTCCCAAGCAGCAAAAGCAGGTGAAACACCAGCAGCACCGAGGGCTAATGCGGTGGAAATCAATGCCCCTTTTAACTTCATCTTCATGAACGCTCCTCCAAAAAATTTTGAATACCAATATTACTTTGGCTTCTCTTTGTTATGTGTGGATTTTTATCTAAAACGGGGCAGTAAATCTTGATTGCAATCAATATTTACCAAATGCTTACTTAGGGGTAACACTAGTTACCTAGTAGTAACCCTAGTATGGCTGATAAGCCAATCAATCAAAGCCAATTCCTAGCGGAATCGATCTAAAAACTTCTTGCTTAACTTATCCAGCTGAGTGGAGTCTTTGATGAGGAATTGCAACCCATTTGAGTCAGCAATTAAGAGGGTATTACCCGCTATTCGGCGAATATCTTCCTCGCCCTTAAGTCGAATGCGAGTGGGGCCTCGATCCGTTTCAATATCCCAAATACTTGGCGTAGCAAAGGTTGAAACTTTGGTAATTTTTTCAATCACCGGCATGAATTCCCGGGTAGCCATTTCTTCTTCAATCAAGGCCAGTTGCGCCTGCGGAATCTCATTCGCATTTTCAAACCAGCATAGTTCTTTACCGGACTGATCCATCAATGAAATCCCTGCCCCTGGAGCGGTAATAGGAAAGGCTCTGACGGGATAGACACCCTCATGACGATGGCCAGTCGCATCAATCAATACAAGACGTCCAAGGAGGTCGCGCTCAAGAGAATATGGCTTTAACTGCTGACTCATACCCCACCCCCAATTTGCTTGGCCAAAACTTGCAAGCCCTCTTCTTGGATCTCATCAATACTCTCGCCAATCGCGCCACCTTCTACCAGCTCAGCTGCATGACGTAACTGAGCCTGATAGAGCGCATAGTAAGCACCCTGCGCATCCATCAATTCATCGTGTGAGCCGATCTCCACAATCTCACCCTTATCTAAGACGACTAAGCGGTCTGCTTTTCTCAGTGTCGACAGGCGATGGGCAATTGCAATGGTTGTGCGGCCTTTAACAAGATTATCCAAAGCACGCTGAATTTCTTTTTCAGTAGTGGTATCCACCGAAGAAGTGGCTTCGTCCAAAATCAAAATACTTGGATTAATTAACAATGCACGCGCAATCGAAATACGCTGACGCTCACCACCAGAGAGAGATTGTCCACGCTCACCAACTAGTGAGTCATAACCGAGCGGCAGGCGGAGAATAAATTCATGGGCATGAGCAGCCCGCGCAGCTTCAATAATTTCTTCACGAGTGGCATCAGGCTTGCCGTAAGCAATATTTTCAGCAATCGTGCCAAAGAATAAAAATGGCTCTTGAAGAACCAGTCCAATTCGCTTGCGATAGTCGGCAATTGCGATGCTACGAATATCGCGCCCATCCAAGGTGATTGAGCCACTACTGACATCATAAAAACGGCAAATTAAGTTAACTAAAGTACTCTTCCCTGAGCCGCTATGACCAACCAAGCCGATCATTTCCCCTGGCGCGATATCGAGATCTATTCCTTTGGAGACCGCCCGATTACCATAGCGGAAACCCACGCCACGTAAGGAGATGCGGCCCTCTACCTGCCCTAATGGCGCTGGATTAATTGGCTCTGGAACGCTAGAAACGTGATCCAAAATATCAAAAATTCTTTTGGCGCCCGCGGCCGCTTTTTGAGTGTGCGAAACAATACGACTCATCGAGTCAAGGCGAATATAGAAGCGCCCAATGTAGGCGAGGAAGGCAATCAATACACCAACCGTTACTTTTTGATGTGCTACTTGCCAAATACCAAAACCCCAAACTACCAATAAACCTGTTTCAGTTAATAGAGTCACCGTTGGAGAGAACAATCCCCACACTCGATTAACGCGATCATTGATTTGTAAATTATGTTTATTCGAATCTACAAAACGTTTGAGTTCGCGATCTTCCTGAGCAAATGCTTTGACAACCCGAATACCTGGAATGGTGTCAGCCAAGATATTGGTAACCTCAGACCACACACGATCAATCTTTTCAAATCCAAATCGCAGCTTGTCACGCACAACGTGAATCATCCAGACGATAAATGGCAATGGCGCTAAAGTGACTAATGCAAGTAATGGGTCGATGGATACCAAAATCGCTGCAGTCATTGTGATCATGATCACGTCGGTTGCAAAATCTAATGCATAGAGTGACAAGAAGACACAAATACGATCTGTCTCCGCACCAATTCGTGCAATTAAGTCGCCCGTTCTTTTGCCACCAAAATATTCCAAAGAAAGTTTGAGTAAATGCTCAAAGGTTGTATTGCGCAAGTCAGCGCCAATACGTTCACTCACCAAAGCAAGCAGGTAAGTCTTCCACCAGCCTAAGCCCCATGCTACAAGGGCTGCGGCAAATAAGGCTAAAAGGTATTTGCTTGCTAAAGCAAAATCAATCGGATTGCCTTTTTCATATGGAATCAAGACATGATCCATCAGCGGCATTGTTAAATACGGTGGAATCAAAGTCGCGCCAGTGGAGAGCAAAGTCAACACAAAGCCAAGCAAAAGCTCTTTTTTATAAGGGCGAGCAAAGCGCCACAATTTGAATAGGGTCCAGGTGGACGGTGGCGCATCTTCCTCAGGATCGCAAGTAGGACAAACTTCAGAGTTCGCAGGCTTAGGGCTTAAGCAAACAGAACAAACCTGCTTGTCGTACTCAGAAACCTCAACCAACGCCTCATTAGGCTGCTCGCCACGCATCCACTGCTTAAAACTGCTCTGCAAACGTAAGATCTGAGGGTTCACAGCCAATGTGAAGTACCAAGACTTCAGCAACTGATCCTTAGACTCCAACTTGAGATGACCCACTCCAGCATGATCACCATGAAGAAGTCTGCTCCCAAGACCGATTGGCCAGAATTCAGAAAGCTGGCCATCAGTCCAAAAAAGCCCAGATGGGATCAAGCAAAGAAGGCTTTTTTCAAAGCGCATCTGCCCATCAAGATCTAACTCAACCCATGCCAGTATTGAACTGAGGTCCTTTATTGGGGATTGATCCGCCAGCAAGGCAAGATTCCAGGAGCTAGGGGGCAAAGGAGGTGATGGGGAAATTTCAGGCTTCATTGATCCTAAAAGTATAGTGGAGCGAGGTTTTTTAGATTTATTCGCTATGTCAACTTTAAGGACCTGAAAACCGTTAAATTAGCAAAGTGAGCCTTTTTATGTATTTTTGCTAATTTTGTGGATTTTCAATAATTACTAAAACCCGAGAGACAGTCTGAGACACCCTCGCCTTCAGCCCCTGAAGCGACATTGATCCTCCCCGCTCCACATATGCCCCAATTACTAGACAAAACTATCGAGATCTTGAGCGTCAAGCATCTCCGAGGTCCCAATATGTGGACCTACTATCCCGTTATCGAGGTTTGGATTGATATCGGTGATTTAGAAGACTATCCATCCAATCTCATTCCCGGGTTTTATGAGCGCCTCGTAAAAGCACTCCCAAGCCTCCAAGAACATCGCTGTAGCTACGGTGAAGCTGGTGGCTTTCTCAAGCGGGTTGAAGAAGGCACATGGCCTGCTCATATTTTGGAGCATCTTACCCTTGAGCTTCAAAACCTCGCCGGCATCCCTGGTGGATTTGGGAAAGCCCGTGATGGAGACCGTCGCGGCGTTTATAAGGTTATGGTTAGCGCCAACAATGAAGAGGTCACTCTAACCGCACTCAAATATGCTCGTGATCTTTATTTAGCATTAGCCCAAGATACTGGCGAGCCAGCTGCACTAGTTGAGGATATCGTAGAAAAGTTACGCGACTTGAGTGACGACCTATTGCTCGGACCAAGTACAGCTTGCATTGTTAATGCGGCTGAAGAGCGTGGTATTCCTTCTATACGTCTTTCAGAGGGAAATCTGGTGCAACTAGGTTACGGCTCTAAACAGCGCCGCATCTGGACTGCTGAAACCGATAACACTAGCGCTATTGCAGAAACGATTTCTCGCGATAAAGATCTCACCAAGAGTCTCCTATCTAGCGCAGGCGTTCCAACCCCAGAAGGTCGCACTGTCACCAGTCCAGATGATGCTTGGGAAGCTGCTCAGGACATTGGTTTACCGGTCGTAGTCAAACCCATCGACGGCAATCATGGACGCGGCGTCTTTATTAACCTCTATACGCAAGCTGAAATTGAAGCTGCTTATGGAGTGGCGATTGAAGAAGGTAGTGAAGTATTAGTTGAGCGTCATATCGTTGGCGATGAACACCGTGTTTTAGTGGTGGGCAACAAAGTGGTTGCTGCAGCTAAAGGTGAAAGTGTTTGGGTAACGGGCGATGGTAAACATACAGTTCGCGAACTCATCGATATTCAAATTAATTCTGACCCACGTCGCGGCACTTCAGAAGAACACCCCCTAAATCCCGCCCGCATTGACTCGGCGGTTGAGCTGGAGCTAGTACGTCAAAAATTGACGGGTGACAGCATTCCCGTAATCGATCAAAGAGTATTAATTCAAATCAATGGAAACGTTGCATTTGATGTCACTGAATTAGTGCACCCCGATGTTGCTAGTCAAGTTGCATTAGCTGCAAGAGTGGTTGGTCTTGATATTGCCGGTATTGATTTGGTGGCACAAGATATTAGCAAACCCATGGCCGAACAAAACGCCGCCATTGTTGAAGTAAACGCTGGGCCTAGTTTACTCATGCACCTCAAACCCGCCAGCGGCAAACCACAGCCGGTCGGTAAAGAAATCGCTAATCATCTCTTTCCTCCTGGGGTTGACTGCCGTATTCCTGTTGTCGGAATTTGTGGCGACAAAGGTAAGACCTCCGTTGCCGAAATGGTTGCGCACTTCCTGCGACTAACCAATGTCTACGTGGGCTTATCTTGCAGCAAGGGTTTGTTTTTTGGTAACCGTGCACTTGCTATTCCAAATGGCTCACAATGGGAAAAAGCACGTCGCACATTATTAAATCGGGCAGTGGAAGCCGCTGTTATTGAAAATAATCACCTCTCCATGTTGATTGAGGGTCTAGCCTACGATCGATGCCAAGTTGGTGTTGTGTTGAATGTAGATCCAACGGCTAACTTTCCGCAATATGCTATCTACGACGAAGACCAAGTTTTTAGCGTCGTTAGAACTCAAGTGGATGTGGTCTTGCCAACTGGCGTAGCAGTCCTCAATGCTGATGACCCAATGGTGGTAAATATGGCCGAACTCTGTGACGGCGAAGTGATTTTCTTTTCCCAAGACCCTTCTTCATCAGTAGTGCTCGAGCACATCAAAAATGGTGGTCGTGCAGTCTTAGTTGGTAAGCAGCAAATCACACTGCAATCCAAAAAGCATGATCAAAAGAGTATCCCGGTACCCCGCCACTCCGAACCAGACGCTAACTCACCTTGGAAGCCAATGAATTTAGGTGCAGCCATTGCCGCGGCTTGGGCACTGGATATTCCGTTCAACGTTATTGAAGCTGGTGCTGAAACTTTTGTTTCAGACCCAAGCATTGCAACAGGGGCTTAATTGGAAATCACCCGTATCCGCATGTTGCGCGGTCCAAATTTATGGAGCCGCCATACCGCTTTAGAAGCAATTGTTTCCTGTGATGAAACAGAGCGCTCAATTGACTCTATTCCTCAATTTGAAACGAAGATTCGTGAGCGCTTCCCACAGCTTGGCAGTATGCGTCGCGGTGGTCATAACGAAATTCTCTCCCTAGCCCATGCTTTAGAGCATGCAGCACTTGGCCTGCAGTCTCAAGCTGGCTGCCCAGTGACTTTTAGTCGGACCGTACAAACCATTGAAGTCGGTGTTTACCAAGTAGTTGTCGAGTACACCGAAGAAGTTGTTGGACGTATGGCATTTGACTTTGCATTTGGCCTCATTCAAGCAACATTAAGTGATGTCCCGTTTGATCTGGCAGCAGCCCTCTCCGAATTAGAAGCTTTATATGAAGATGTTCGCCTGGGACCAAGCACAGGCTCAATCGTAGATGCAGCTGTTCAACGAAATATTCCTTATCGCCGTATGACTGAAGGCAGCATGGTGCAGTTTGGCTGGGGTAGCAAGCAAAAGCGTATTCAAGCTGCTGAAACAAGTGATACAAGCGCTATTTCGGAAGCGATCGCCCAAGATAAAGAGCTCACCAAAAATCTACTGGCAGCAGCAGGAGTTTCAGTGCCAACCGGAGAAGTAGTTACTTCAGCCGATGATGCGTGGCGAGCAGCCCAAAAAATTGGCGGACCAATAGTACTTAAACCAAAAGATGGTAATCAAGGTAAAGGCGTAGTTGCCAACATTCAAACAGAAGCGGATGTCCGTGCTGGCTTTGAAGTTACTCAAGCCTTTGGTCGCGAAACTATTGTTGAGCGCTACCTGCCTGGCGCCGACTATCGTCTGCTCGTGGTGGGTAACCGCCTTTCTGCAGCGGCGCGGCGCGAACCCGCCCAAGTGGTAGGCGACGGTCAACATACCGTTGCTCAACTGGTTGAGCTGGAAAATAAAAATCCCTTGCGCGGCGATGGCCATGCAACTGCATTGACCAAAATTCGTTTCGATGAAATTGCACTTGCTCACTTAGCGAGCAATAAACTTTCCCCGCAATACGTTCCCAAGACTGGTGAACGCGTGCTTTTGCGCAATAACGCCAACTTAAGCACCGGCGGTACTGCAACAGACGTTACCGATGATGTTCATCCAGATGTGGCTGCAAGCGCGATCGCTGCTGCACAAATGATTGGTCTTGATATTGCTGGCGTAGATATTCTCTGTGAAGCTATTTACAAGCCCTTAGAGGCACAAGGCGGCGGCATTGTGGAAGTAAATGCTGCGCCTGGATTACGCATGCATTTAAAACCCTCTTATGGCAAGAGTCGACCTGTTGGTGAAGACATCGTCAATATGATGTACCCACTCGGAGAAGATGGTCGCATTCCAGTAGTGGCAGTTACTGGCACCAATGGCAAAACAACCACTGTACGTTTGATTTCTCATTTACTGAACGAGACTGGCTTGCGTGTCGGCATGACCACTACCGACGGTGTTTATATCAATCATCGCCTAATTGATTCAGGTGACTGCAGCGGCCCTAAGAGCGCACGAAATGTACTCATGCATCCAGACGTGGATGCTGCTGTTTTAGAAACTGCGCGTGGCGGCATGCTGCGTGAAGGTCTAGGCTTTGATCGTTGTGAAGTCGCTGTGGTGACCAATATTGGTGAAGGCGATCACCTTGGTCTGAACTACATCACTAGCGTAGAAGACTTAGCCATCCTCAAAAGAGTCATTGTGCAAAACGTTGCCCCTACAGGTGCAGCCGTTCTCAATGCAGCAGACCCTATCGTTGCCAGAATGGGTGATGTTTGTACAGGTCGCGTGATTTTCTTTACGCAAAATCAACACCATCCAGTACTTGCTGCACATCGCGCCAAGAATAAAAAAGTAATCTACTTTGATGGCACTTATATTGTTTGCTCAAAAGGGTCGCGAGTGCTGTTCCGCTTCCCTGTAAGCGAGATTCCTTTGACGCAAAATGGCGTACTAGGATTTCAGGTAGAGAACGCGATGGCTTCAATTGGTGCAGCATGGGCCCTAGGTCTCGATGCCGAGAAAATCGCCAGTGGCCTGCATTCTTTTGAAAGCTCAGCAAATGCGGTTCCTGGTCGCTTTAATCAATTCCAGCACAAAGGTGCCACGGTTATTGCTGACTATGGCCACAACCCAGATGCGATGCGCGCCTTAGCCAGCGCTATTGAAGCTATGAAGCCTAAGCGAAGTCATGTGGTCATTAGTGGCGCCGGCGACAGACGCGATGAAGATATTCGTGATTTAACTCGCATTCTTGGCAATTGTTTTGATAACGTCATCTTGTATCAAGATCAGTGTCAACGTGGTCGCGAAGATGGCGAGGTCCTCAAGCTTTTGCAAGAAGGCTTAGTTGGGACGACTAAAGCCAAAAAGATTAAAGAAATTACTGGTGAGTTCTTGGCTATTGATACTGCCTTAGATGATTTATCTGAAGGTGATATCTGCTTGATATTGATTGACCAAGTCGAAGAGTCTTTGGCCTATCTCAAAGAGAAGGTTTGCCCGTAACCAAAGAGATTTGCACTACCAACAAAAAAGCCCAATCAATGATTGGGCTTTTTTAATTACTCACTATGTTGAGATCGAAGTCTCACGCTTGCGAGTGATAGTGCTGGAGGCGCTCAATTTCCTCCTTGGAACCCAACATCACCGATACGCGCTCATGTAAATCAGTGGGCACTAAATCCATAATCAGCTCATCACCGTTAGTAGATGCTCCACCCGCTTGCTCAACTAAGAAACTCATTGGATTGGCTTCGTACATCAGGCGCAATTTACCTGGCTTGTGTGGCTCACGTTGATCCCATGGATACATAAAAATACCGCCACGAGAAAGCACACGATGCACATCGGCAACCATGGAAGCAATCCAGCGCATATTGAAATCTTTATCACGCTCACCACTCACACCCGCCAAGCATTCTTCAACATAACGGCGCACGGGCTCAGCCCAATGGCGCATATTAGACATATTGATCGCAAATTCTTTAGTGGAATGCGAGATTTCTACAGCATGCTTAATTAATACAAATTCGCCAGTGACTTTGTTTAAGGTAAACATCACAACGCCATCACCCAAGGTCAGGGCCATAGTCGTCTGGGGGCCATAAACCACATAGCCTGAAGCAACTTGATGACGTCCTGACAATAAGAAGTCGGAGGTTTGCAATGGTGCAGAGGGATCTTGTTTTTTGAGAATAGAAAAAATCGTGCCGATCGATACATTGACATCAATATTTGACGAGCCATCTAGTGGATCAAACAATAAGAGATAGTCACCAGTACCCTGTACCGCGACTGGCAATTCCATTTCTTCAGAAGCTAAGCCCGCTAAAGATTTACAGGCTTGCACACCTTCAATCAATAAGTCATTTGCAATGATGTCGAGCTTTTGCTGAACTTCGCCCTGTACATTGCCCGTACCAGCTGAACCTAGCAAGCCAATCAATGCGCCCTGCGCTACTTCATGACTTAAGGTTGAGCAGGTGTTAGCAACCGCAAGGAGTAATTCTTGCAGGCCCGCAGGAATACTTCCGCCCTTTACCTTGGTGGTTTCTAGATATTGCTTGAAATTGGTATTGAAATTACTTGAAGCAGTCAAAAGGAGTTTCTCCGTAATGGGGTTTCTATATAAGCTCTATTTTGCCTTGTTCCAGGCCGCTTAATTACCTAAAGCCTTAGAAACCACCTCTTTCACATCAGCAGAGAGGGTTTCACAGGCCGCTACGCGCTTCAGAGCAGATAGCATCTGCCCCTGATAAGGTTCGGCAAACTGACGCCAACGATCCAAGCCTCGAGCCAAACGGGCAGCCACTTGCGGGTTGATTGGATCAAGCGCAAGGACGGATTCAGCCCAAAACGCATAACCACTGCCATCAGCCTGATGAAAACTGGCGGGGTTATTCATACAGAAGGCATGAATCACACTGCGCACCCTATTGGGATTATTCATCTTAAATGCCGGGTGCTCACGCAAGCGCTTGACCTCATCTAAGGTAGGTTCTGCATTTGGAACTGGGGGACGACTAGATTGCAAAGCAAACCATTTATCAATCACCAAAGCATCATCAGCAAAACGCTCATAAAAGTCCTCCAAACAAGCCTTCGCTGATTTCGAGCCGTGTATGACTAATCCTGCTAAAGCGGCATAACGATCGGTCATGTTATTTGCAGTCTGATACTGGTTTACTGCCATAGGCGCCCAGATCAATGGATCAGCCTCCAACAACATGCTCAGAGCTAAGTTCTTCAAAGCACGCTTGCCTGCACTTACAGCATCAGGGCTAAATGGCCCTGGGGTTTGCATTTGTTGGTACAAGGCAGCCCATTCAATCCGTAACTCGCTAGCAAGCGCATGGCGGAAAGCGCGTCGTGCAGCATAAATCTTTTGAGGGTCTACGCTGGCACACTGCTCGTACAGATAAGTCTCAGCCGGCAAAGTTAGAGCCAGCTCTTTAAAGGCGGGATCTAGATCAGGGTCAGTTAAGAGGTTGCGATAAGCGGCAACTAACTCAGCATCAGGTAAGCGGTTTGCCAAAATCATTTGCATCGCCAACTTTTGGCCAGCCTCCCAGCGATTGAATGCATCATCATCGCTAGAGAACATTACCAGCAGATCAGCTTCACTCTGATCAAAATCTAAATTGATCGGCGCCGAGAACCCGCGATTGATCGATAACACTGGGTGACTAGCTACACCATCAAATGTCCAAGTCTGTTGCTCTTGGCTTAATTCCAGCAAAACCTCTGCTTGATCATGTTGTAAAGCTAACAAGCGCATCTTGAGCGGAATATGGAAGGGCTTATCCCCTGCTTTTGCAGCGCTTTGTGTCAAGGTAATCCGATACTGCTGTTTAGTGGAATCGTATGACTCTTCCACCCTTACCTTGGGAGTTCCAGCCTGGCTATACCAATGCTTGAATTGCGAAAGATCCCTGCCATTAGCATCCGCCATCGCCGCCAAGAAATCATCGCAAGTCACCGCTTGTCCATCGTGACGCTTAAAGTAAAGATCCATTCCTTTGCGGAAGCCCTCAACCCCCAATAAGGTTTGGTACATGCGTACTACTTCAGCGCCCTTCTCGTACACAGTGACGGTGTAGAAGTTATTAATTTCCTGATACTCATCCGGACGAATTGGATGGGCCATTGGACCCGCATCCTCAGGAAACTGCAGCTGACGCAAAAGCCTGACATCTTCTATCCGCTTTACCGCTCGACCCGATTCACTGCCCATTTGATCGGCTGAGAATTCTTGATCACGAAATACCGTTAGACCTTCTTTTAGTGAAAGTTGAAACCAGTCACGACAAGTTACGCGATTGCCAGTCCAGTTATGAAAATATTCATGCGCAACAACGCTTTCAATATTGGAAAAATCAGCATCCGTAGCAGTTTCAGCTTGAGCTAATACAAACTTGGTATTGAAGATATTCAAGCCCTTGTTTTCCATCGCGCCCATATTGAAATCACCAACAGCAACGATCATGAAGCGTTCTAGATCTAACTCCAAGCCATAACGCCTCTCATCCCAATGAATAGAAGCGACTAAAGAATCCATAGCATGTTGAGTTTTCTTTAGATCATGCGGCTCAACCCAAATTTGTAGAAGCTTTTTGGCGCCACTGCTAGTGGTAATAGTTTCCTCAATACACTCCAATTTTCCGGCGACCAAGGCAAACAAATATGATGGCTTTGGAAAGGGGTCTTCCCAAACAGCGCTATGCCATCCATTAGGTAATTTCTCGGAACTGATGAGATTGCCATTCGATAGCAATACTGGGCACTCAGCCTCACGAGCACGCAAGGTAACTCGATAGCGCGCCATAACATCTGGTCTATCTAAGAAATAGGTGATCTTTCTAAAGCCCTCAGCTTCGCACTGTGTAAAGAAGTTTCCATTGGAAACATACAAACCCATCAGAGAGGTATTTTTCTCGGGCACGCACACACAAATGATTTCTACAATGAACGCCTGACTACCTCCATGAGGCAAGGCGTGAATGGTCAGCGTTTCTGGCGTCAGCTCAAACTGGCGATGAGCCTCTCCATTAATACGCAAGCTGACAAACTCAAGCTCATGACCTTGAAGCACCAGCGGTGCCCCCGACTCGTGACTGATACCTGGCAATACCTCCAAGCGACTCTTCACAATGGTTCGAGCCGGATCGAGGGCGATGTCTAATTCAACTTGTCCAAAGGTGTAATTTGGAGCGCGGTATTCGAGCCTGCGAAAGCTCTGTGGCAGATCAGTTTTCATGAGGCAATTTTAAGCCCCGCTCAGAACTTTGGCTTAACCCCAAACCAGGGTTGCAGCTCCAATAGCGATAAAGGTCACTGCCGCAACAGCATGCACCCATTTAATCGGCATACGCTTAGTGAATTTCTGCCCAATCCAGACTGCTGGGGCATTAGCCAACATCATCCCCAAAGTGGTGCCAATCGTCACTGATAAAACATCAGGGTACTTTGCGCCCAAGGCAATCGTTGCGATCTGAGTCTTATCACCCATCTCAGCCAAGAAAAAGAGACCCACAGTCAACATAAAGACTTGGAAGGCACGATCAGCCACTTTAGATCCAGCTGCATCGTCAATATGATCCGGCACTAAAAGCCACAAACCAATCCCTAAGAAACTGAGTCCTAGAATCCACTTCATTACCTCCGGACTAACAAAAGAAGTTAGCCAGTGGCCTAAAAATGCCGCACAGGCATGATTAGCTATTGTGGCTACCAATATTCCGGCGATGATTGCCAATGCTTGCTTTGGATAGCGCGCAGCCAACATCAATGAGAGTAGTTGAGTCTTGTCACCCATTTCCGCCAAGGCAACAACCCCGGTAGAAAGCGCTAATGCAGAAAAATCCATAAGTTCAGTAGCTTCAATATTTTTAAGAGTTTGGTATCTACTGAAATCATAGTGGATAAATACATCGAAGCCTTACTTTCCCCTAAGTGCCGGCATCTCTTCAGATACCAGCACCATCCAACAAGGCTTATGCAGCCATTAATTCATCGACCGATACAAAACTAATCTTTTGAGCGTTCGCTACCGGCTCTGACGTTAAGTTACCGCGATGAACACTCAAGCCATTGCGCAAGTGAGGATCATGCGATAAGGCGGCTAAGATACCTCTATTAGCAAGTGCTTCTACATAGGGATAGGTTGCATTTGTTAAAGCAAAGGTGGAGGTCCGAGCAACTGCCCCTGGCATATTGGCCACACAGTAGTGCAAGACACCATCTACGATAAAAGTAGGATCTGTATGGGTGGTAGGTTTTGATGTTTCAAAACAACCTCCTTGATCAATGGCAACGTCCACCACAATAGCGCCAGCCCTCATCTTGCCAATGGTCTCGCGAGTCACTAGCTTAGGTGCCGCAGCGCCGGGCAATAAGACGGCGCCAATCACAACATCCGCCTCACATACCTCCATCTCAATCAGTAATGGATCAGCATAAAAGGTGCGAACACGATTACCGTACACAATATCGATTTGTCTCAATCGCTCGATATCGCGATCAAAGATACAAACATCTGCACCCATCCCCACCGCCATTTGCAAAGCATTACGCCCCACTACCCCAGCACCCAAAATAACCACTTTAGCGGGTGCCACTCCTGGAACCCCTGCCATCAAAATCCCTAAACCACCATTCGTCTTCTCGAGGTGCGTTGCGGCAGCTTGAATGGACATCCTGCCCGCCACCTCACTCATCGGCGCCAATAGCGGTAAAGCGCCATTACAAGAGGTGACTGTTTCATAAGCAATACAACTTGCACCAGATGCGATTAATGCCTTGGTTTGAAGTGGATCAGGCGCCAAATGCAAATAAGTGAAGAGGATTTGGTCCTCACGCAACATCGCGCATTCCTGTGCTTGAGGCTCCTTGACCTTGACAATCATCTCAGCCTTAGAAAAGACCTCTGCTGCGCTATTAATCAAGGTAGCCCCAGCTAGGCGATAAGACTCATCGCTTAAGCCTATTTGCGCGCCAGCACCACGCTGAACTAATACGGAATGACCCTGCTTACATAAGCCCCTAACATTGCCGGGAGTTAAGCCAACACGAAATTCATTATTTTTTACTTCTTGAGGTACGCCAACAATCATTTAAGTCTCCTTATTTGAATTTACGATTGAGTTTTGTTTTGCGATGCAAGCCAACGAGGTAGAACATGGCGAGATACACAGCCAATAGACATGGTCCTAGAACCAAGGCTATCCGCGCATCCTCATGAAATCCCATCAACACCACAACTAAGGCAATAAATGCCAATGCGAACCACGAGGAATAGGGCCACCAAGGTGCGCGATATGCTAACTCGGCCGCTTGGGCTTTAGTCAGAGAGCGACGGAATTGAATTTGCGTAAATAAGATGGCAATCCACACCATCAGACCAACAAAGGTCACGGCAGCCATGATGTATTGAAAGGCTTTATCTGGCACAAAGTAGTTCAGTACAACCCCCGTCATACAAACCGCAACTGTTGCCATAACAGCACGATGAGGTACGCCATATTTGGAGAGCTTTGCAA
>JBJOJF010000064.1:0-2657 GCA_046046735.1 Pseudomonadota bacterium | reverse complement strand
AGCCGTCAGAACTGCCCATTTGTATCGCGCAATGCTCAGCAAATGAAAGATATTGCTCGCGGCGGCTATGTGCTGCGCGATCCAAAGAAATCAAAAATTGATGCGGTCATCATTGCGACTGGATCTGAGATTGCTTTGGCATTGCAAACTGCAGAGCGTTTAGAAGGTGAAGGTTTTGGCATTCGCGTTGTTTCCATGCCATCAACCACCGTGTTCGATCAACAAGACGCTGCTTACAAAGCAAAAGTCTTGCCGGCGGATATTCCGCGCATTGCTGTTGAAGCAGGGGTGAGTGATTTCTGGTGGAAGTATGGATGTGCAGCTGTGCATGGTGTGGATACCTTTGGCGAGTCAGCACCAGCTCCGCAGTTATATGAGTACTTCGGCTTAACAGTGGATCAAATTTCTAAAACAGTGAAGCAGTGCATCGCAAAAAAATAAATTTAATATTTGTAAGGGGAATGGAATGACAATTCGTGTCGCAATTAACGGTTATGGTCGTATTGGCCGCATGGTCTTACGTGCTTTGTATGAAGATCAAGTCAATGGCAAGCCAAGACGTGATATCAAAATCGTAGCTATCAATGCGATGGGCGATATCGACATCAATGCGCATCTAACGCAATATGACTCTGCACACGGTCGCTTTCCTGCTGAGGTAAAGGTGGATGGAGATTGCATGGTAGTGAATGGCGATCGCATCAAGATGTTCTCCACTCGCAATCCTTTGGAGACTCCTTGGGGTGAATTGGGCGTTGATTTGGTTTTAGAGTGCTCAGGTAAATTTACCTCTAAAGAAAAGGCGATGGTGCATATTTCCCAGGGTGCAAAGAAAGTATTGATCTCTGCTCCCGGTGAAAAAGATGTGGATGCCACCATTGTGTATGGCGTTAATCAGCAAGTTCTTAAGCCAAGCGATGTGGTTGTTTCTAATGCTAGTTGCACAACAAACTGTTTGGCACCGCTGGTAAAACCTTTGTTGGAGAAAATTGGTATTGAGTCTGGCTTGATGACTACTATCCATGCATTTACCAATGATCAGGTATTAACCGATGTGTATCACAAGGATATGCGTCGTGCCCGCTCTGCAGTGAGCAGCATGATCCCTACTAAAACTGGTGCAGCAAAAGCAGTTGGTTTAGTGTTGCCAGCTTTGGCAGGACGCTTTGATGGATTTGCTATGCGCGTTCCAGTCATCAATGTTTCCGTTGTTGACTTAACGTTTGCCGCTAGCCGTGCTACTAGTGTTGATGAGGTGAACAGCATTCTCAAAACAGCGAGCGAGGGTGAACTCAAGGGTATTTTGGGCTTTAATACTTTGCCTTTGGTTTCCATCGACTTCAACCATGATCCACGCCCCAGTATTTATGATGCCTCCCAGACCCGCGTTTCCGCCGATGGCAAGCTTGTAAAAGTTTTGGCTTGGTATGACAACGAGTGGGGTTACTCAGTACAGATGCTGAATGCTGCTGAGGCCTTAATGGCAGTGAAGTAAAAATTCCCTAAAAGCTGGTAAAAGCTAGCTTTGGATGCAAAAAAGACCTCAATTGAGGTCTTTTTTCATTATCTTCGCTTAATTTACAGAGAATTCAAGTAACTTTCCTTAAGTTTTCTGTTTATTACGGCAATTCTTCTTTTGGCAGTGCCCGTACATGGCTAAAGAGTGCTCTTGGAGCTTAAAACCGAGGTTTTTAGCAATATCACGCTGCCTTTTTTCGATGGCTTCATCAACAAATTCCTCTACATGCCCACAATCTAAACATACGAGATGGTCGTGGTGCTGGCCTTCATTGAGTTCATAAATAGCCCTGCTATCCCCCTTGCTAGATTCAAAGTGACTGCGCAACAAGAGCCCGGCTTGTTCGAACTGGGTTAACACTCGGTAAACCGTTGCCAAACCAATTTCTTTGTCCTCTTTGGCCAGGGCCATAAAGACATCCTCTGCACTGAAATGCGTGCCACCATTCTGATGGAAAAAGTCCAGGATTTTCATGCGTGGACCGGTAGCTTTTAGGCCAATATCGCGTAAATCTGCGGGCGTCGGGTTTTGGTTTGTATTCATGGGTTTGGGAGCTAAAATCAATGTCTTAATGATACGGCCTGCCATGCAAAATTGCCTTCTACTTTTTACGACTTTTTCCCGGTTAATTTCAGGGGTTTTTCGCTTTGCTCGCTTGAGCCTGGCTATTACCTCAATTAGCGGGCTAATGCTGTTGGCTGGCTGCACAAGTGCTGTTGATGACACTCAACGGGCTTGGATGAATACGATCTTCAGGCCCTATGTTCCGGATGTAGTGCAAGGCAACTTTATTTCTAGCGAGCAATACGCCAAGTTGCAAGTCGGTCTTAGTCGTGAGCAGGTCCGTCAGATTTTGGGTACCCCTTTATTGGCGAGCTACTTTCATGCAAATCGCTGGGACTACGTTTTTGAATTCAAACGCGCTGGCCAGCAAATGAGCATAGAGCGTCGCGTCACTGTATTTTTTGAGGGCGATAAGTTGGTGAAGTTTCAAGGCGATGCTTTGCCAACAGAAGTTGAGTTAGTTGCTGAAATTGATGGCTATGCAAAATCTAAGCGATCTTTTTGGGATGTGATGACGGGGTCGAACAAGCCCCCGGTAACCATTCCTTTGCAGCAGCCCGAGGTCTTGGTGCCC
>JBJOJF010000063.1:0-5281 GCA_046046735.1 Pseudomonadota bacterium | reverse complement strand
CTTGTTATCGAAAACTGCCTTAACAATTTTGTATGCTTCGTCATCAGACATATTGGCATTAACTACCAAAATGTTAGCAACGCCTGCAACTTTATTGTCTTTGCCCATACCGCTATAAGTTTCTTTAGGAATATCAGCACCAAAGTACAAGTTGCCATATTTCTTATTCATTGCAGCTACTTCAGCAGCGTTATCTACCATCACAATTTTCATGCCAGGGCTATTAGCTAAATCGGTAACAGCTGCAGTTGGCAAGCCACCAACCCAGAAAAAAGCATCAATCTTGCGATCTTTTACAGCATTGACAGATTCAGCTACGCTTAAACGCTCGCGCTTAACATCTTTATCTTTATCTAGACCAGCCGCTTCGAGCAAACGAAATGCCATTACTTCAGTAGCGCTGCCAGGGGAGCCAGTGCTAACGCGCTTGCCTTTGAGATCCTTCATGGATTTGATGCCAGTGGAGTCCACTGTTACAACGTGCATGAGGTTTGGATACAGAACGAGTAGTGTGCGTAGGTCAACTTTTTTATTAACGAATTTACCTTCACCTTCTTTTGCATCTTTAGCAGCATCGGCCATGGAG
Organism: Pseudomonadota bacterium; assembly: GCA_046046735.1. Classification (GTDB taxonomy): domain Bacteria; phylum Pseudomonadota; class Gammaproteobacteria; order Burkholderiales; family Burkholderiaceae; genus Polynucleobacter. Next base: position 4,695 of record JBJOJF010000063.1, on the reverse strand, counting down.
AAGCCAACATACGGTTTGCCTGTACCAATTAAGTTGAGGTTATCAACAGAGCCGCCAGTTACTTCAGCTGTTGCAGCCATGCCGGGAACTTTGCTTGAGAGTACTGCAGCCAGTCCGCCACCCATTGGGTAGTAAACACCACCAGTACCACCAGTAGCGATGGAGATATTCTGAGCTTGTGCTGCGCCCCAGAATATTCCGAGTGATAAAGCAACGATCTTAAATAGTTTCATTTTTTTGTCTCCTATTGTGCGTCTATGTAATTAAAGGCCAGGCATACTGAAATTAATCTTTTGTAACTCACCAAGTAATTTAGCTTGTTGATCTGCGCTTAGCTGCATTAGTGGTGGACGAACACGCAACCACTCTGGATCTTTACTAAAATGCGCAACTGCAGTCTTCATGCCAGCAATCATTTGATATTGAGCAAATACAGAGCGTACTTGATCTAGGCCGGCTTGACGTTGATCTGCGTCAGATTCTCTCCAATGGGCAGCTAATTCTGCGATTGCCCTAGGGTTTACGTTAGCTGTGGCTGAGATACAGCCAACGCCGCCAGCACGTAGGGCGCGCATGAGGAATACTTCGCTACCAGCGTAAACGCGGAAACCAGATGGGGCTAAGAGTTTGATGACAGATTCTGTATATGCCCAATCACCAGAGCTATCTTTCATACCCACAACCGTTTTTGGGTACTCCTTAGCAAGACGCTCCAGCAAAGAAAGACTTAAGTTAATTTTGGTAACTGGTGGAATGTTGTAAATGTAAATTTGCAAACCAGCATCGCCAACTTTTTGAATGACTTCTGAGAAGTAAGCAAAGAGGCCATCGTCCGTAATATCTTTGTAGTAGAAAGGTGGCAACATCAAAACACCGGCGCACTTATGTTGAACTGCATGGCGCGTCATGTTCACAGTGGCATCAATCGATGTAGCTCCAGTGCCAGGCATCATATGACCTGGATTGAGGCCGCCTTCAATCAGCGCTGTTAATGTGCTCATCTTTTGTGGTGCTGACATGGAGTTCGCTTCGGAGTTTGTTCCGAAAATTGCTTGACCTACACCATTGGACTCCAGCCATTGACACTGCTTGAGTAATTTCTTCGCATCCGGGCTACCGTCCTCTTTAAAAGGAGTTAGCACGGGTGATAGCACTGCAGGCAGTGTTGAGGGGTGAAGGGAAATAGTCATACTTACTCCAGTTTAATTTTTAACTTCTGTCAGAAGTGGCTGTTGATTATAAAAAGCTTCTAAATTATCGATTGCTAAATTTGTCATTAATTGTCTAGTTTCAGAGGTCGCACTGCCAATATGCGGTGTTAGTAAGACATTATCAATATTTAAGAAGGCAGTGTTTAGATTTGGTTCATTTTCAAATACATCTAGCGCGGCTCCGGCAATCTTTTTTTGCTGCAGTGCAACTAAAAGTGCCGCTTCATCAACCACGCTTCCACGCGCAATATTGACTAAGTAAGACTGGGGCCCCAAGGCATCCAATACTTCGGCATTGATCATTTTTTCAGTTTCAGGGCTAGCCGGGCAAGTGAGGATAAGCACATCGCTAGCCTGAGCCAAGGACTTGATGTCCGGGAAGTATTCATAGGGAAGCTCTTTGCGGGAGGGTCCGGTATAAGACAGGCTCACCTTGAAAGGCTCTAGGCGCTTGGCAAGATCTTGTCCAATTCGGCCCATCCCAGCGATACCCACTCGTTTTCCAGCCAGGGTGGTGGTTACTTTAAACAAGCCATTGGACCAAGCTCCAGACTTAACGAACTGATGGGCTGCAGGAATATCCCTTAGAAGGCCAAACATCATCCCAATCGCCAGCTCACAAACGGCGTCATTGAGCACCCCAGGGGTATTGCTGGCCTTGATGCCTTTGCGCTTTAGATAATCCAAGGGGAGGTTGTCATAGCCAACCCCGCAAGTCGCCACCATGCCAATCTGTGGCAGCTTTTCAAGCAACTCTATGGGTAACTTGGTGTTGGATCGAATCAAAATACTTTTATAGGTCCCTGCAGGGATGGGCAAACCGGGGTCAGTAAGGCGAACAGGCTGAATCCGCTGGTCTACGACCGCCTGCATTACCTCTGGAAATTGTCCGACCTGCAGTACTGAATTGACTGGGATCATGTCTCACTTAGTTTTTTATTGGAATAATGAAAACATTGTAAGAGGATTTGTAATCCTTATCTTGCCCCCTGAAGGAGAAATTGAAATGTTGTTTACCCCAGCCGAAACTAAAGTGGTGATTGTTGGCGGCGGCACTATGGGTGCTGATGTAGCCGCAGTCTGTGCGCGAGGAGGCTGCGCTGTTCAGGTGGTTGAGCCCACTACGGAGCGACGCGCACTTTTGCCGGATTACTTTGTCAATACGATGACTGAGCTGGGTTACGAGCATCGCACTCACTTACTCTCTACAGCTGGCTCTTTAGAAGAGGTAGATTGGCCAGAGGTGGATTTGGTAATTGAATGTGTTCCTGAGCGACTAGATATTAAGCAAGAGTTGTTTGCCAAGCTTGAGAAGTACGCCAAGCCCGAGGCAGTACTTGCTAGCAACAGTACCAGTTTTCCAATCAGCCAAATCGCTAGTGGTCTAAAGACAGCTGCACGCATGATCGGCCTGCATTTTTTCATGCCTGCCCATTTAGTTCCTTGTGTGGAAGTGGTTTATGGAGAAAAGACTTCTCCAATGGTCGGGGAGAGCCTCTCAAGATTAATGACTGCTTGCGGCATGGTGCCCGTGACTGTGAAAAAAGATCTGCCTGGATTTTTAGCCAATCGTTTGCAGCATGCTTTATCACGTGAGGCTTTTGCTATGGTTGATGCGGGTATTGCTAGCCTGGAAGATATTGATAAGGCGGTGCGTTTTGGTTTTGGCTTCCGCTACATCGCCGCTGGGCCAGCAATGCAACGCGATCATGCAGGCTTAGATGTTCATGGTGCTGGTGGTGCAACCATTTATCCCACTCTCAATAATTCTCCTGAAATAGCAAAATGCTTGAGTGATCGCATTGCTAGTGGCAAGCTTGGCATGAAAACAGGAGAAGGTTTTTATTCTTGGACTGCTGACACGATGAAGGCTGAGCGCGATCGTTACCAAGATGCCTTACGTGAAGGCTTGAAAATCATTCAAAAAGATTTGCCGGAAATTAAATAGCGAAATTTAATTTAAATCTTTTAGATTGAGCTTCCGTAAGTGAGGTGCTAGCTGATAAGTGATGGCTACCACCGCTAGGGTTGCCACTCCGCCAAAAATGATTGATGGAACGAGTCCCATCATGCTTGCTGCAAGACCGGATTCGAGGGCGCCTAGCTCATTAGAGGAGCCAATAAAGATGCCATTGATTGCACTCACTCTACCGCGCATATTATCGGGGGTGGTGAGTTGCATAATGCTGCCGCGAATGACTACGGAGATTGAGTCGCAACAACCAGAGATAAATAAAAATAAAGCACAGACCCAAAGATGGCTAGAGAGCCCAAAGGCAATAATAGCCAGACCAAATCCGCCCACCGACAAAAATAATTGCTTCCCAGAATCTTGAAGAAGAGGGCGCCGCGCCAGATAGATCCCCGTGATCACTGCGCCTGCCGCGGGAGCAGCCCTCAAGATACCGAGGGTTTCAGGGCCAGCATTGAGTACTTCCTTCACAAAGGCGGGCAAGATAGAAACGGCCCCGCCAAAAAGTACCGCAAACATATCCAGCGCCATCACGCCTAAAAGTAACTCATGTTTTCTGACGTAATGAAAGCCAGCTAAAAAGCTATTAAGAAAATTACCTCCGATTTCGTGAGATTTTTCATGGGTGATGCGAATTAAGTTAATGCCATAAAGACCCACAATACCGCTGAGGGCGGCTAGTGCATATGCCCATTCGAGTCCGGCAAATCCAATCATCAGCCCCCCTAAGCCGGGGCCAGCAACCACACAGATCTGGAAGGCAGATGAAGCATACGCCGTGTAGCGTGTCGTTTGATCTCTCGGAATAAGCTGCCCAAAGATAGCTTGGTATGAAGGTCTCAGTAGGGCGCGGGCTACCCCCAAAAATGCAACTGCCGTGTAAATCAAAGGTACGGGAGGGGCTAATAAATCTAAAGCTAAAGCAGTTAAAAATAAGGCGACAACAATATGGAGTAAGCAGGCAATTGCAGCAATCAGCTTCCGAGAGTGACGATCAACAGCGTGACCGGCATAAAGTGCCAACGCAAAATATGGGACCAGCTCCGCAAGCCCAACAAGACCCAGTGAAAAGACGCTATTGGTGATTTCGTATAAGTGCCAGCCCACTGCAACCATGGTTACTTGGTAGCTGAGGGTTGTACCCACGCGATACAGCAGTAAAGTTCTAAAGGCCTGGCTTGCATTCATGATTTGTTCTGATTCTAAAGCGAATAGTGATTTATTCTTAAGGAATGAAAATAAAGATCCGTGTTTGGGACTTGCCGATTCGCCTATTTCATTGGCTACTTGTAGCCTGCATTATTGCAAGCTTTATTACCGTCAAGCTTGGCGGTAATGCCATGGAGTGGCACGCTCGCTTGGGCTACTGTGTTTTAACCTTGATTATTTTTAGAATACTCTGGGGATTGATTGGCTCGCATCATGCACGCTTTATTCATTTTGTCCCTAGCCCTAAAGCTTTGGTCAATTACATCTTAGGTAAAACAAAGGCAGGTCTTGGTCATAATCCCC
>JBJOJF010000062.1:0-6088 GCA_046046735.1 Pseudomonadota bacterium | reverse complement strand
CTAAGAAGTAAGAGGCAGAAGATGCATCTCCCTCAACCGATAAAGTACCAGGGCTTTGATAGACAACATCGGAAGTTTTTGCAGGGATCACAAAAGTTTGCATATCTGGGCAAGCAACTTTGACACCAAAGCGCGCCATCAGCTTGAGTGTGATGTCGATGTAAGGGCGAGAAATCAACTCACCTATCACCTCAATCTTCACGGCTTCTTTTGCTACCAAAGGTAAAGCCATCAACAGTGCCGTGAGGAATTGACTTGAAACATCGCCACGAACCTTCACAACATCATTGATTTGAATATCAGCAGCAACAATTTTGATAGGTGGGTAACCCTCTTGCAATTCATAGTCAATCTTGGCACCCACTTGTCGCAATCCATCCACCAAATCACGAATGGGGCGCTCATGCATACGTGGCACACCAGACAAGCGGTAATTGCCACCCTGCATTGCTAAAGCCGCAGTTAAGGGACGAATCGCTGTACCCGCATTACCCATAAAGAGGTCTGCATTCTGAATCGGAAATTTCCCGCCACAACCCTCAACTACGCAAACGTTGCTTGGCTGATCAATCACAGTTAAGCCCAGTTGACGCAAGGCATTACGCATGACTTGAGTGTCATCAGCATCGAGTAAATTTTTTAGCGTGGTTGTACCACTAGAAAGTGCCGCCAATAACAAAGCGCGATTAGAAATACTTTTTGATCCAGGCAATACGATTGATCCACGAGCACCTTCAAATGGGCCAATCTTGATTTCCGCTAAGTCACCCATCAAAGACCATCCAAATCTTGGCGTGCCTTACTAGCCTTATTAAATAACCTCTCTAAGCCAGCACCATCATTCTCAGCAATCAGCTTACGCATGTGATTGACGATGAGCAAATATTGATCCAATTCTTTTAGGACTGCAGTGCGATTGCCAAGACAAATATCACGCCACATTTCTGGGCTAGATGCGGCAATGCGGGTGAAGTCTTTAAAGCCAGCGCCCACATGGCTTAACTTCTGATCAGCATCTTCAGAATTCACCACGCTAGCCATTAATGCATAAGAGAGAATGTGCGGCAAATGAGAAACAGCTGCATAGATCGCATCATGTTGAACGCAAGAAATCTTCTTCACAACTGAGCCAACTGACTGCCAAAATCCTTCAATTAAATCGGTATCTTGCGGGGAGTTTTCTTGAAGTGGGCAAAGAATAGTTTGCTTACCTTGAAATAAGTCTGCTTTAGCAGCACTAGCGCCATGCTGTGCCCCACCCGCAATTGGATGTGCCGGCACAAACTGACAAGCCTTCTTACCCAAGACTTCTTTGGCAGCCAAAATGACATCACCTTTTGTGCTGCCCGCATCCGTAATCATGGTTCTGGCTTCAAGATGCGGTTCGATTGCCTCGAAAGCTTTGCGCATTTGAGCTACCGGCACGCACAGAACAATCACATCGGATTGCTTGGCAGCCTCAACTAAATCGACTACACCATCAATCGCACCCATCTTGAGCGCTTGATCTAAATTCTCAGGGCTTCGTCCAACACCCAATACTTTGTTAACTACTCCAGCTTGCTTCAGCGCCAAACCCAGGGAGGCGCCAATGAGTCCAACACCAACAATGGTGACGGTACCGTAATTGCTTGATGGATTAATGATTGCCATGGGCGTCTTGAATATCTATTTTTACTATTCGTTGTTTTAATTACTGAGACGCCAAAATATCTCGTAATGCAGCGATGAATGCCGCATTCTCTTCTGGCAAGCCGATGGAGATACGCAACCACTGTGGCAAACCATAATTACCCACTGGGCGGACAATAACGCCGCGCTTTAGCAAGGCTAAATTAATGCGAGCACCAGCACCATCGTCATCACCCACTTTAACCAGCACAAAGTTGCCAGCCGAAGGTAGGTAAGTCAAACCAAGCTCATCAAATGCTTGCGTGAGTTGAGTAAAGCCAGCACGGTTCAGTTCAAAACCTTGCTCTAAGAACTCCAGATCCTGAAACGCAGCGATTGCTGCCGCTTGCGCCAAGCTATTCACATTAAATGGCTGACGAATACGATTGAGTAAATCCGTTAATCCAGGCTGAGCAACGCCATAGCCAATTCGCAAACCTGCTAAACCATATGCCTTAGAAAAACTGCGTGACAAAATCATGTTGGGGAAACGTTTCACCCAAGCAATTGCGTCATAGCGCTGTTCAGGTGCGAGGTACTCGTTATACGCCTCGTCCAACACCACCACTACGTTCGATGGCAAGGCAGATAGAAATGCTTCAATTTCTTTTGCACCCAAATAACTACCAGTAGGATTATTGGGGTTCGCAACAAAAACAAGCTTTGCTTTATCGCCAGATGCCTTCACCGCTTGCAACATCGCAGGCAAGTCGTGGCCATAAATGTCAGTTGCAGCTACCTCAACCGCCCGAGCGCCAACAGCCTGGGTTGCTAATGGATACACCGCGAAAGCGTGTTTAGAAAAAATGACCTCATCACCGGCTTGAGCAACTGCTCGTGCAGCTAATTCCAAAATGTCATTACTGCCATTACCTAAGGTAATCCAATCTGCTGGCACATCCAAGCGAGCGGACAAAACCTTCTTCAACTCAAAACCGTTTGAGTCTGGATAGCGGCCTAAATCAGATGCCGCTTTAAGCATGGCCTCTTGAGCAGACTTTGGCATGCCCAATGGATTTTCATTGGAAGCCAACTTCACAATCTTGCTTTCATCCAGTCCATATTCGCGAGCCACTTCGCTAATGGGGCGACCGCCTACATATGGGGCGATTGCTTGAATGTGCTTTAAACCAATATTGGATTTAGATGTCATGCTGAATGTGGATATGAGCCGAGATTTTTATAAAAGGCTGCTGTCGTTTTGAGTTCATCCAAGGCTTTTGCCACCTTCGCATCTGCCGCATGACCTGCAACATCGATATAAAAGTGATACTCCCAAGTACCTTTGCGAGCTGGACGAGATTCAAAACGATTCATAGAGACGCCATGCCTGGCCAGTGGCTCCAAGAGGCGATGAACAGCACCTGGCTGGTTATCCACTGACAACACTAAAGAAGTTTGATCTTTACCTGTTGGCTGGCACTCATAAGTACCCACCACAACAAAACGGGTGCGGTTATGCGGATCATCCTGAATTTGTGCAGCAACAGCTTGTAAGCCATACGCCTCTTGCGCCGGATCACCAGCAATCGCAGCTAGCGATGGATCAAGCGATGCCATGCGAGCGGCTTCTGCATTACTGCTGACTGCCTGGCGTTTTAATTGAGGTGCATGAAGGCTTAACCATTGCTGGCATTGCGCCAAAGCTTGAGCATGTGCGCAAACCGTTGTAACGCCATCTAAATTTCCACTCTTTGTTAAAAGGTGATGACGAATTGGTAACACTACTTCACCACTGATACGCATTGGAGAATCCAAAAGCAAATCCAATGTTCTTGAAATTGCGCCTTCACTGGAATTCTCAACAGGAACAACGCCGAACTGGGCGGCGCCCTTCTCGACTGCTTTGAATACTTCATCGAGGCTATTGCAAGGCAAGCCTGCAATGGAGTGCCCAAAATAAGTTTGCGCAGCTTGCTCTGAAAAAGTTCCAACCGGACCAAGATAAGCAATTGTCTGACGAGCTTCTAAGGCACGACAAGCAGACATCACCTCACGCCAAATTGCCGCAATGCCATCAGGTAAGAGCGGACCCTTGCTGAGCTCTTGTAAGCGCGCTACTACTTGTCGCTCACGCTCAGGCCTGAATACGGGAGAAGAAAAGCCGCCCTTGATATGTCCCACTTCTTGCGCGGCTTTAGCGCGCTGAGTAAGTAAATCTAAAATTTGCGCATCGAGTGCATCAATTTTGTCTCGAATAGGCGTCAGGCGCTGTTCTTCAGTACTCTGGTCTTTGGAGCTCATTAGGCACGCCTTTCAAAGTCACGCATAAATTCTACTAAGGCTTTTACACCTTCCAGCGGCATCGCGTTATAGATGCTGGCACGCATGCCGCCAGCAGCCTTATGACCACGCAGGGCAACTAAACCAGCTGCATTGGACTGCTCAAGAAACTGCGCATTCAAACTCTCATCCTTCAGGAAGAAGGTGACATTCATCCTAGAGCGATATTCCTTAGGAACGCGATTCTCATACAAACTACTTTGATCCAAGAAACTGTAGAGCAACTCCGCTTTTTCTTGATTGCGCTTCTCAATCGCTTTCACACCACCCTGCTTCAGCAGCCATTTAAATCCAAGGCCAGCCATGTATATCGCAAAGGTTGGAGGTGTATTTAACATCGATTGGTTAGCGGCCTGCTTTGACCAGTCCCAAATGGATGGGGTGATCTTCATACTGTGACCCATTAAATCTTTGCGAACGATCACAATCGTTACACCTGATGGGCCAATATTTTTCTGAGCACCACCAAACCAAACGCCACACTTCGTGACATCCATTTCTCTCGACAGAATATTGCTAGAGATATCAGCCACTAAGAGCTTGCCATTTACATCAGGCACATCTGGGAACTCAACACCACCAATGGTTTCATTAGCGCAGTAATGCACGTATGCAGCATCGTCTGATAACTGCCAAGAGGATCTTGGTGGAATCGTATTAAATTTTTCAGCGGCAGAAGATGCTGCTAAATGAGCAACACCATATTTGTCTGCTTCTTTAAAAGACTTTTCAGACCAAACACCAGTCACTAAAAAATCAGCTTTGGGACCATTCTTAGCCAAAGGCATCAGGTTCATCGGAATGGCAGCATTTTGACCAAGGCCGCCGCCTTGCAACATGAGGATTTCGTAAGAATCAGGAATGCCCATCAAGGTGCGCAAGTCTTGCAACACCTCTTCGTATAGGGCCATGAACTCTTTACCGCGGTGACTAACCTCCATCACGCTCGCGCCAAGACCCTGCCAATTCAGAATCTCTGCAGCAGCCTGCTTCAATACCTCTTCAGGTACGGTAGCAGGCCCCGCAGCGAAATTGAAAATGCGGCGGTCAAACGTCATGATGAATTAATTAACCTTAAATGAATGCCAATTAGGCATCACCAGCTTCATCAGAATTAGGGTTAACCGATGGATCAGCACCTACATCGCCATCCTCAGTGTCATCACCATCGTCAAGATCGTTTTCATCATCTGAATCGCTTTCAGCAATGCGTTGCAAACCAGATAAACGAGTACCTTCATCGACGTTGATCAAAGTAACACCTTGAGTTGCGCGTCCCATTTCGCGAATCTCAGAAACACGAGTACGCACCAAGATACCGCCAGTAGTGATCAACATAATTTGATCTTCAGGTGAAACCAGAGCAGCAGCAACCACTTTACCGTTGCGCTCAGTTGTCTGAATTGCAATCATGCCTTTAGTACCGCGACCATGGCGAGTGTATTCACCAATTGGAGTGCGCTTACCAAAACCATTCTCCGTTGCAGTCAATACACTACTTGGAATAGCTACGCCATTGGCATCAACTACCGCAGCTTCAGCACCCTCTGCAGCCTCTGCAGGTGCAACCAGCATTGCGATCACCTGATGACCTTCACCCAAGTTCATACCTCGCACACCACGCGCAGTACGACCCATTGGGCGCACATCATTCTCGTCAAAGCGGACTGCTTTACCAGCATCAGAGAACAACATCACGTCATGCTGACCATCAGTAATAGCTGCGCCAACCAAGAAGTCATTTTCATTCAAATCAACCGCAATAATTCCGGCTTTACGTGGGTTAGAGAAATCAGACAAACGTGTCTTCTTCACAGTGCCCAAACTGGTTGCCATGAAGACGTAATGATCATCTTGATAACCCTTGATCGGAAGAATCACGGTGATCTTCTCGCCTTCAATCAATGGGAACATATTGACGATTGGCTTGCCGCGTGAGGTACGACTTCCTTGCGGAACTTCCCATACCTTGAGCCAATACATACGACCACGATCAGAGAAACACAAAATGATGTCATGCGTATTTGCCACGAAGAGTGTTTCAATCCAATCTTCATTCTTAGTAGCAGCAGCTTGCTTACCACGTCCACCACGTTTTTGCGCGCGGTATTCACTCAGTGGCTGACTCTTCATA
>JBJOJF010000061.1:0-4448 GCA_046046735.1 Pseudomonadota bacterium | reverse complement strand
AAGCTAACAAGCCCTATAACGAATACACTGAACCCTAAGGCGCGCTTGCCCATCACTTTTTTGAATGCGTTGGATTTAAAAATCATGATTGCCAATTTACTTGATGAATACCCGATGATCTTGTTTGCCTTAGAGGGCGGCTTAGCTTTAGCGCTACTTTTATTTATCGTCCTTTGGACAGGTAAGGGCAAAAAATAGCCGTCCAGACTGCCCGTAGGCCCTCTCAGTGAAGGGTTCTAGGCATCACCAAAGCAAATTCAGGGATGGGGGCTTGGAAAAACTGGGCATCCTCGGTCACACAGAAATACTCTCCCCGCATGGTGCCGGCAGGCGTCGGCAATGTTGCCCAGCTCGTATATTCGAACTGCTCGCCCGCACGCAATAGGGGTTGCTGCCCTACAACTCCGAGGCCACGGACCTCCTGCACATCATTATCCCCGTCCGTAATGAACCAATGACGGGCAATCACCTGAATACTGGCGGTCCCAGTATTTTTAATAGTGACCGTATAGGCAAAGGCAAATTGCCGATTATCTGGGTCAGACTGCTCCGGCAAATACTGGGTTTTGACTGTAATGCTGATTTCGTGAGGATTCATGCTCGAATTCTGCTCCATCCTAAGGCCAACTGCAAGCTAGAATCTAGGGATGGATAGCCAGAAATCACCCTCAAATAGCCAGTTTGTCATTGCCCCCTCCATTTTGTCAGCTGACTTTGCCTGTCTTGGCAAAGAAGTACAAGATGTTCTCTTGGCGGGTGCCGACTGGATTCACTTTGATGTGATGGACAACCATTATGTTCCAAATCTGACTATTGGCCCCTTAGTTTGTGAGGCCATTCGTCCTTATGCAGTTAAAGATGGCAAACAAGCCTTGATTGATGTGCACCTGATGGTTGAACCAGTGGATCGCCTTGTTCCCGACTTTGCAAAAGCTGGGGCCAATCTCATTAGCTTTCATCCAGAGGCAAGCCCCCACGTTAATCGCACTATCAATTTAATTCGTGATCAAGGCTGTCAGGTAGGTTTGGTATTAAATCCTGCAACTCCACTTGATCATCTCGATCACACCTTGGAATTGCTCGACCTCGTTTTATTAATGTCAGTGAACCCAGGCTTCGGTGGACAATCATTCATCCAAAGTACGCTCAATAAAATTACTCAAGTGCGTGCACGTTTAGATCGTCATGAACAAGAGACAGGTCACCACATTCGTTTAGAAGTCGATGGTGGAATTAAAGTCGACAACATTGCACAGGTTGCTAAAGCAGGTGCTGACACCTTTGTTGCTGGCTCGGCAATCTTTGGTAAAGAAAGTTATGCCGATGTAATCAAAGCCATGCGCACAGAACTATCGAGTGCAGGAAAAGCGTAATGCAGTACGAAGAATTTCTTGCCCTAGAAAAACAGGGTTTTAATCGCATTCCTCTAGTCAAAGAAGTATTGGCCGACTTAGAGACTCCCTTATCGCTTTATGTAAAGCTCACTTCAGCTTTCGGACAAAAAAATACCTACCTACTTGAATCTGTTCTTGGTGGTGAGCGCTTTGGGCGCTTCTCCTTTATTGGCCTCCCTGCTAAGACGGTTCTAAGAACGGTTGGCACACCTACAGCACCACTCACTGAAGTTTTATTTAATGATGAAGTCATTGAAACGAATCGTGACAATCCATTAGATTTCGTAGACGCCTATTTCAAGCGGTTTAAAGTCGCAGTACAACCCGGCTTCCCTCGATTTTGCGGTGGTCTTGCAGGGTACTTTGGATACGACACTGTTCGCTACATCGAATCACGCCTTGCAAAACATCAGCTCCCAGATGAATTAGGGGTACCAGACATTCAATTAATGCTTACTGAAGAGTTAGCAGTGATTGACAATGTTGCTGGTCGCATTTATTTAATTGTGTATGCAGATCCCAGTGTTGCAGATAGTTTTGAAAAAGGGCAAGCCAGATTAAAAGAACTGCTAGCCTGCCTCAGTAAGCCAGCAAGCATGCCGGCATCATTGCCGAGCACCAAGACGGATTTAATTCGTAAGTTCAAAGCAGCCGATTTTGAAAATGCAGTACTCAAAACAAAAGAATATATTTTGGCGGGTGACTGCATGCAAGTAGTCATTGGCCAACGTATCAGCAAGCCATTTACTGATTCACCGCTTGCTCTATATAGGGCATTGCGCTCATTAAATCCATCGCCATATATGTACTTCTATGACTTTGGTGACTTGCAGGTGGTTGGTTCCTCTCCTGAAATTTTGGTACGCCAAGAAAAACGAGAATCTGAAAAGATTGTCACCATTCGCCCACTTGCTGGTACACGCCCTCGCGGTGCAACTCCAGAAGAAGATGAGCGCCTGGCTAAAGAGCTGCTTGCTGATCCCAAAGAAATTGCCGAGCATGTCATGCTGATTGATCTTGCTCGCAATGACGTGGGTCGTATTGCAAAGACTGGCTCCGTCAAAGTGACTGACTCAATGTCCATTGAAAAGTATTCGCATGTCCAGCATATCGTGAGCTCAGTGGAAGGTGAGTTGCTAGACAATATGAGCAATATGGATGTCTTACGTGCAACCTTCCCTGCTGGCACTCTCTCTGGCGCTCCAAAAATTAGAGCAATGGAAATTATTGATGAGATGGAAATTGTGAAGCGCGGCGTATATGGTGGTGCAGTTGGTTACCTCTCCTTCTCAGGAGACATGGATGTGGCAATTGCAATTCGTACCGGCGTGATTCGTGATGGCGTCCTGCACTCCCAAGCTGGTGCTGGCGTAGTAGCTGATTCAGATCCTACTGCCGAATGGAAAGAAACTGAAGCCAAAGCACGCGCTGTATTAATGGCTGCTGACTTAGTACAAGGAGGACTCGATGCTCCTCATGATTGATAACTACGATTCATTTACCTATAACCTCGTTCAATACTTTGCAGAACTGGGTGAAGAAGTAAAAGTGTTTCGCAATGATGAGATTTCTGTAGACGAAATTGCCAAAATTAATCCTGCACGTATATGTATTTCGCCTGGCCCATGCAGTCCAGCCGAAGCGGGAATCTCTGTAGAAACTATCAAACGCTATGCAGGACAGATTCCTATTCTGGGTGTCTGCCTGGGACATCAAGCGATTGGTGAGGCTTTTGGCGGAAAAATTATCCGCGCCCAGAAAGTCATGCATGGCAAAACGGATGATATTCACCATACCGGTGTCGGCGTTTTCAAAGATCTGCCAAACCCATTCAAGGTAACGCGCTATCACTCTCTGGCGATTGAAAAGAGTTCATTACCAGTAATGCTCGAAGTAACGGCCACCTCCTCTGACGGAGAAATCATGGGCGTGCGCCATAAAGAGCTAGCAGTAGAAGGAGTGCAATTCCACCCGGAATCCATTCTGTCTGAGCATGGCCATGCACTGTTGAAGAACTTCTTACAAGCTAAATAACTTAGTCAGACTCAGCCCTATGCCAATTACCCCACAACAAGCTCTACAGCGCTGCATTGAACATCGCGAACTCTTTCATGATGAGATGGCGGCAATGATGCGCTTAATTATGAGCGGTGAAATGCCACCCACATTAGTTGCGGGCTTATTGGTTGCATTAAGAACCAAAAAAGAAACAGTTGGAGAGATCGCCGCAGCCGCACAAGTAATGCGTGAGTTTGCAACGCCTGTTAACGTAAAAGACAGGGCAAACCTAGTTGATGTTGTGGGCACCGGCGGAGATGGAGCTCATACCTTTAACATTTCCACTGCGGCGATGTTTGTTGCAGCGGCAGCTGGCGCAAAAATTGCCAAGCATGGTAATCGTAGCGTTAGCAGCAAATCGGGTAGCGCAGATATCCTAGAGTCATTAGGTGTAAAACTGACGCTTACTCCAGAACAAGTAGCAGAGTGCATTGCAGAAGTTGGCGCAGGCTTCATGTTTGCCCCAAACCACCATCCCGCAATGAAAAATGTTGTGCCCATTCGGAAAGACTTGGGCGTTAGAACCATCTTTAATATTCTCGGACCGCTTACCAACCCTGCAGATGCTAAACGCATTTTGATGGGAGTATTTCACGCTGACTTAGTTGGCATCCAAGCACGCGTTTTGCAAGCAATGGGCATGGACCATGCTTTAGTGGTTTATGGTCGCGACGGTCTAGATGAGATTTCTCTCGAAGGCCCCACCTTAGTTGGCGAACTTAAAGATGGCAAAGTCCGTGAGTATGAAATTCATCCCCAAGACTTTGGCCTAAATACTGCGCCTAGCAATAGCTTTAAAGTTGCCAATGCTGAGGAGTCTAAAGCGATTGTTTTGGATGTACTCAACCAAATACCAGGGCCAGCAAGCGATATCGTTTGCTTAAATGCAGGCGCCGTTCTTTATGTGGCTGGGGTTGCTCCAGGCATCGCAGAGGGTATTCAGCTGGCTAAAACAGCCATTGCCTCTGGCGCCGCTCGCCACAAGCTAGATCAATT
>JBJOJF010000060.1:0-5373 GCA_046046735.1 Pseudomonadota bacterium | reverse complement strand
GCCACCATGGCATTCGCTATTTTTATGCTGACTTTCTTGCGCCTGACCTTGATGTTGGTAACAGGGCTTATTCTGAGTTGGCAGGTGATTGGCCTGGCCATCTGCTTGATGCCCGTTGCATTCTTAGGCATTTGGAGTGGAACTCATGTCCATACCAAACTTAGCAATTCTTCAATGCGTATAGCCTATGGATCTATTTTGGTTTTTGCAGGATCAATGCTATTAATAAGGCAAGTGACTTAATAAACCAAACTCAAGGAATAAAAAAAGCGAGGATAAAACCTCGCTTTTTCTTTGGAATCAAAGTTCTTATTGAGTGCTGATATTGCGACCTTTGATTACTTTTTCCCAGACCACAGACTCAGCCTTCACTTGAGCATCAAAGTCTTTCTGAGTATTGACCACAGCGGTTAGGCCGTTAAGATCCAAGCTCTTTCTCATTGCTTCGGAACCAACAGCTTTAACTGTAGCTTCATAGATCTTGTCGGTAATGACCTTTGGTGTATTTGCTGGAGCAACTAGACCAAACCAGCCGGTGCTCTCGAACCCGGGAATTCCGGCTTCTGCAACCGTTGGTACGTCGGGCAATTGTTTAACGCGTTTTGCGCTAGTGACAGCAAGCGGTTTAATTTGTCCATTTTTTGCGAAGCCAGTTGCAGCAGTGAGGTTGCCCACCATAAAGTCAATTTGCCCTGAAACTAAATCATTAATTGCAGCTGACTCGCCTTTATATGGCACATGTGTAGCAGGAATATTGGCTGCGTAAGTTAAATTTTCGCCAGCCATATGTACTTGACTGCCAATACCTGCTGACCCAAAGTTGAGATCTTTAGTTTTGGCATACGCAATAAATTCACCAAAATTCTTCACGGGTAATTTTGTGCTAACGGACAACAGCATTGGACCGCTGGCTACGTTAGTAATGTAAACAAAGTCCTTTGCATAATTCACAGGCAATCTTTTATACAAATTCGGATTTACTGTAAGCATGCTTCCAGAAGCAAGCATGATGGTGTAACCGTCTGCCGGAGATTGAGCAACAAATTCAGCGGCAATATTGCCGCCTGCGCCACCTTTGTTTTCAACGATAACGTTTTGTCCCAAATCCTTGGTGAGCTGCTGGGCTAGTAGTCGACCGAGAATATCGGTAGTTCCACCGGCAGCAAAAGGAATGACTAATTTGATTGGCTTGGTTGGCCAGGATTGTGCAATTGCAAGTTGCGGCAGAGCAAGAGATAGTGCTCCAGCAAGTAAAACAAAGCGCCTGCTTAAATTCAATTTTTCCAGCTTAAACATCGGTGACCTCCAGTGGTAATTTGATCTTTGTATCTTAGCTTCTTAGACATCAAAAAATACGCGTTTTTACTATTTATTAGTTATATGCTTATATGTCACTACTGTCTCCCCCATTCATCATATTGCGCTACTTTGTATTCGTTGCGTTGCACAATGATTGGTTCTTGCAAGATATCTAAATCATCTATATGATTCAGATATGTCATCTATTTTGATCTCTGTCACCGCGCTAAGTCAAGCCTCAAAAACCCTGTGTTTTATCGAGGGCATCCAGCTTGCAGGGGTCTGCAGATGAATCTCAGTTATTTTCAAATGCTTGAGTTAGCCGAGGCCGGATTAAAGGCCTCTGGAGTGGGTGATAAAGCCGCCTTTGAGACTGCCCAGTTCCTGGCGCTTGCAGAATTAGATGGACTCTCTTCCCACGGTTTGGCTAGAGTTTCTCAATATGCTGCACATGCAAAAAATGGTCGAATTGAGTTGGCCCCCAAACTCAAGGTCCGCCCTTTTAAGAGTGCGGCTGCATTGGTTGATGCGTGTGATGGATTGGCATTTCCTGCATTGCGATTTGCTACTGACCTCTCAGTAAATTTAGCGTTTAAGAATGGCCTAGGTTTAGTGGCGGTAACAAATAGCCACCATTTCGGGGTGGCGGGCCACTATGTTGAGGCAGCTGCTCGTGCGGGCTATATCTCACTTCTATTTGGTAATACCCCAGCGGCCATGCCAATGGTTGGTGGGGCTAAGGCTATTTTTGGCACTAATCCACTGGCTGCAGCATTTCCGCTTGAGGGTAGCGATCCCTTGGTGATTGATATGTCACTTTCAGCAGTTGCTCGAGGGAAGTTATTGGTGGCAGCTAAAAATGGCCAGTCTATCCCTGAAGGCTGGGCTTTGACTGCGGATGGAAAGCCCACTACAGATCCGCAAGAGGGTCTAAAAGGCTTAATGGTTCCCATGGGTGGAGACAAAGGTGCCTTATTGGCCCTTATTGTTGAGTTGCTCGTAGTTGGCCTGTCAGGTAGCCGTTTCTCTTATGAGGCAGATTCTTTTTTCGATGCAAAAGGTAATCGCCCTCGAATTGGTCAGCTGATATTAACCATTGATCCTGGTTTAGCGGGGCCTTCAGTTTTTAAAAACAGAATGCACGATTTATTGCTGACCTTGGCAGAAGATTCGGGGACACGTCTACCGGGTCAACGTCGCTTCAAGCAACGTGCTTTAGGTTTTAAGAATGGCGTCACAGTTTCAGATGTAGTTGTAGAAGAAATTCAGGCTGGCATCCGTCAGCTATGGACTAAGTAGTTTTTAAAACGAGATTAATGAGGAGAGAGTAATGATCCATTTTGTCGTGCATGAGCCAGGAGATGGCGTAGGTGTAGTGGTGGTCGAAGGCGTAAAAGCTGGAACCGATTTGATTGGATGGGTAATGGATGGCGATCTGACTTTGAACATCAAGTCAGAGAGTGATATTCCAATTGGCCACAAAATTTCATTGAACGATTTCAAGCCAGGCGATACGGTTATGAAATACGGCGTTGATATTGGTAAGGTAGTAGCCCCAATTAAAAAAGGCGAGCACCTTCACGTCCAAAACGTAAAAACTAAGCGCTGGTAATCCAGTCCTTTATTCACCTATTCATTGAGAAAGATAAAAAATGACTAATTTGAAAGATGCGACCTTTTTGGGTTATCGCCGTGAAAACGGCCGCATGGGTATTCGTAACCACGTGTTGATTTTGCCTTTAGATGACTTGTCTAATGCAGCTTGCGAAGCTGTAGCAAACAATATCAAAGGAACAATGGCAATTCCTCACTCCTATGGTCGTTTACAGTTCGGAGCTGACTTGGATTTGCATTTCCGTACCTTGATTGGCACCGGTTGCAACCCAAACGTTGCCGCAGTGGTAGTGATTGGTATTGAGCCGCAGTGGACAAAAATTGTTGTAGACGGTATTAAAGCCTCGGGTAAGCCAGTAGAAGGTTTCTGGATTGAAGGTAATGGCGATACAGCAACAATTGCTTCCGCAAGCAAAGCTGCTTACAGCATGATGAAACATGCATCTAAGCAAAAACGGGTATCTGCACCTTTATCAGAATTGTGGGTCTCCACAAAATGCGGCGAGTCTGACACAACCTCTGGTTGCGGCGCAAACCCAACTGTTGGTGATGCATTCGACAAGCTCTATGAAATTGGTTCTACATTAGTGTTCGGTGAAACCACTGAGTTGACTGGTGGAGAGCACTTAGTTGAAGCGCGTTGCCGCACCCCTGAGGTTAAGAAGAAGTTTCGTGAAATGTTCGATCGCTATCAAGATGTTATTGAGCGTCACAAAACAAGCGATTTGTCTGACTCTCAGCCAACCAAAGGCAATATCGCAGGTGGTCTTACTACCATCGAAGAAAAAGCTTTGGGCAATATCCAAAAAATTGGTAAGAAATGTATTGTGGACAGCGTCTTGGATAAAGGTGAAGAGCCAACTATTCCTGGATTGCATTTCATGGACTCCTCCTCAGCCGCTGCTGAGATGGTGACCTTGTGTGCTGCAGCTGGATTTGCTGCCCACTTCTTCCCAACGGGTCAGGGCAATGTGATTGGTAATGCAATTCTTCCAGTAATTAAGATTTGCGCCAATCCAAAGACTGTTCGCACAATGGGTGAGCATATTGACGTGGATGTATCAGGTCTCTTGCGTCGCGAAGAGAATATGGATCAAGCCGGTAATAAGTTGTTAGATTGCTTAAAGCGTACTGCTGATGGTGAATTGACAGCCTCTGAGATCCTTGGCCACCGTGAATTTGTGCTTACTCGTTTATACGAATCAGCATAAGACCTGAGTATGAAATCCCTGACCGCTTATCAAGAAGTAAAGCAAAAGATCACAGAAGATCTGGTCAGGGGTCGATATCCCATGGGGCAGGCATTGCCTGCTGAAAAGGATTTATCGAAAGAATTGGATGTGTCTATAGGAACCCTGCGCAAAGCGGTGGATGAATTAGTGGCTGAAGGTGTTGTTGTTCGTCGCCAGGGCAGGGGTACCTATGTTGTTGAGCATGATCTCAAAAGACTTTTGTATTATTTTTTTCACGTCGTGAAGCACGATGTTGAGAAAAAGGTATATCCCAAGGTTGAGTTAGTTTCCCTCACTAGCGCTTCTGCTAATAAAGAAGAGGCCGCAAAGCTACAGATCAAAGAGGGTGCTCCCGTTTGGAGAATTACCAATCGTCTTTCATTAGAAGGGCGATGCGTCATGATCGATCAGATCACTTTGGATAAAAAACGTTTTAAAGCTTTAGCTCGCTCAGACTTCATTGATCGTACTGGTAGTATTTACCAAATGTATCAAGCGCAGTATGGTCAGACAGTCGTTCGTAGTAGTGAACGACTGCGTGCTGGACTTGCGGGCAAACAGCATGCCGAATGGTTAGGGTTAAATCCAGAATCTCCGGTATTAATTATTCGCAGGGTTGCTTTAGGTCTGCAGGATGATCCGATAGAGTGGCGCGTATCCACCCTAAATACAAATCAGCATGAATATTTCAGTGAGTTAGTAGTCTAAATTTCATGTTAAAAACCACGCAAAAAAATATTCCAGGCCTGATGGTCTGTTTGGTGATTGCGATGTCTACTAGTTTTCTTTCGGAAAATTATGGCGGACCACAGTTGCTTTATGCCTTGTTGATTGGCTTGTCGCTTCATTTTTTATACCTTAACGAGACGGTTAAGCCTGGCATTGATTTTTGCGCTAAGACAGTTTTGCGCTTGGGCGTCGCTTTCTTGGGAATTCGAATTACTTTTGCCGATATTGGCGCAATTGGTATGAATACCGGCCTGATGGTGATGTTTGCGGTAGCTGCTACAGTGACTCTCGGATTCTTTCTTGCTAGATTTTTAAAGTTACCATCTGATTTCGGCTTAATTGCAGGGGGGTCAGTTGGTATTTGCGGTGCATCAGCAGCTTTGGCAGTTGCATCTGTTCTCCCTAAATCGAAAGAAAACGAGCGCTTTACCTTGCTGGTTGTGGTTGGCGTAACTGTGCTTTCTACTATCGCAATGGTGGTCTATCCTTTTGCTTTGCA